>JBEGMC010000098.1:0-48518 GCA_041183265.1 Bacteroidota bacterium | reverse complement strand
CAAAAATCCTGCATATGCAGAAGGATTGTTCATCGTACCGATGTTGATGATTTCAAAAATTTTTTTAGGCGTTTACTATAATCTTTCTATCTGGTACAAGCTCACCAATAAAAACATGATGGGCGCCGTCATCACCATCATCGGTGCGTTCATCACGATTGTCGTGAACTATGCATTCATTCCCACATTAGGATACCTTGCATCTGCCATTGCGAATCTGGCTTGTTATGGCATCATGATGTTGATCAGCATTTGGCTTGGGAATAAGTACTACCCTGTTCCGTACAATTGGATGAAGAGTTTCGGCTATTTGCTGCTTGCATGTGTATTCTACGTGCTGCATCAGACGCTGAGAAATCAATCTGTTGACATCCTGTATCTTCACCTTGCAGGCACTGGACTGTTCATCCTTTACATCATCATTTTGCTAAGAGCAGAAAAAGAAGAGCTGAGAAAGATCCCCTACCTGAGCAGACTCTACAATTGAGACAGCCATTAGGCACTGATGAATGGATTGTGCTTTTTCTCATGTCCAATGGTGGTTGGAATTCCGTGTCCGGGGTAGACCATCGTTTCATCCGGCAACACATAAAGCTTGTTTCGGATGCTATCGGCCAATACATCAGGATTTCCCCCAGGCAAATCGGTTCTTCCAACACTCTCTCTGAATAAAACATCGCCCGAAATCAACAGATCACTCTTCTTGGAATAAAAGCTGATGCTGGCAGGTGAATGACCGGGGGTAAAAATGACTTCCAATTGATCGTCGCCTATTTGTATGGGGGTCGATGCATCCAAAAAATGAAGTTTGCCCTGGTAATTATCAAAAGGCAGGTTCCACATCAATCCACTTGTCGGAGCCATCTCCAGCACCTTTTGCTCCCCTTCGTGGATATGCAATTCCAGTCCGTAACGCTCATGTATAAACTTATTGCCGAAAACATGGTCCAAATGACAATGCGTGTTGACCAGAAGGAACGGATGGAGCTGTTTGCTTTCAATAAATTGACTAATGGTCTGCTGCTCCTTTTCGGTGTAACAACCGGGGTCAATGATGATGCATTGCAATTGTTCGTTGAATATCAAATATGTATTCTCCTGCAGCGGATTGAACTGAAAAATTTTAACGTTTAACATAGGGATTATTTCTGGGCTAAATGTGTTATTTTGTATGACTGTGCGAAGGTACCCAATCATTTGAATTCATTCATCATGCGTGTATTGAGACTCATTTTATCGTTGCTGTTTATTTCATTTTTTATTGCCAATGCGCAGGTAAGCAATGTAGAATATGGACGCAACAGGGTGCAGTATAAAAAAATGAATTGGACGTATTACCAAACCCGGAACTTCAATACTTATTATTACGAGGGCGGCAACCAATTGGCAAAATTCACAGCACAGGTAGCGGAAGAAGAGTTGAACGACATTGAAGAATTCATAGAATACGGATTGCAAAGAAGAGCAAACATTGTTATTTACAACAGTTTCACCGATTACAGGCAGTCGAACATCGGACTTGGTATTGACTGGCAAAATACCGGAGGCGTAACAAAACTTGTCAACAATAAAATCATTCTTTTCTACGATGGAAATCTGAATCATCTCAAAATCAGCATCCGCCAAGGAATTGCAAAAGTATTGGTAGAGAATTTGCTGTTCGGAGATGATCTGGGAGAGTTTGCAAGCAACCAGGCATTGCTTGATTTACCCAAATGGCTAACAGATGGGTACATCTCTTATGTGGGTGAAGAATGGAGTCCCGCGCTGGACGACAAACTGAAATCAGCCCTGCTATCCGGCAAATACAAAACCTTTTATCAGTTTGCATTCAGGGAACCCTTGTTCGCAGGTCATGCATTTTGGAGATTTATTTCCGACAAATACAAAAAAGAGAGCGTAACCTATTTTCTCTATCTCTCCAGGATTTACAAGAGTCTCAACACTGCCAGTTTGAAAGTTACCAAGAAGAGATTCAAAGATCTATTGAAAGAATTCATGGAGACGGAATCTGACAAATACCTCGCTGATTTGAAAGGAAGGAGAAACCAGCCACGCGGAAACGTTGTTGCCACTGAAACAGTGAAACCCAGACAGGATTTTTACCGCTTTCAAGCAAACCCCATTGCCAGGAACAATACCTATGCCATGGTGGAATACAAAAAAGGCATCTACAAAGTGATTTTTGAAGACCTGTCCGAGAAAAGGAAAATCCTGCTGAAGGCCGGCATCCTCAATTACCAGGATGAATTGAACCCCCATTATCCCCTCATGGCATGGGACTCAAAAGGGTCGCGCTTGCTGGTGATTTACAATGAGGAAGGAAAAATCAAGTTGTTTGTATATGATGCAGTAAGCAGATACAAGGCAGTCAAGCAGGTCATAGAAGATTTTCAAATCATACAGGATGCTAAATTCATGCTCGACAACAATACACTGATTTTGAGTGCCGTCAAAAATGGGCAATCAGATATTTTTGTTTATAAAATCGCCGAGCAAACTGTAGAGCAGATTACCAACGACCCCTACGATGACCTGGATGCGTCTTTTGTTGCATTTCCAAACAAAACTGGGATCATTTTCTCATCCAATCGACCAACAGCCAATGCTGTCAAGGCAGATACAGCCATTGCATCCAGAAACAGTTTCAATATTTTCTTGGTGGACAATTGGACGAAAAGTGAATTCCGTCAAATTACGCAACTCACCAACCAGCGATACGGACAAGCAAGATTTCCCCTTCAATACAACGTCAATCATTTCACCTTCGTGAGCGATGCCAACGGTATCGGAAACCGGTATGCAGGTTTTTTCTCAACGAAAAAAGAAGGTTTGGACACCATTTACAAGGTAGCTGATGAGTACTTGAGAAATCCGCCGCAGAAAGAATTGGACTCAACCCTCCGGGCATTTAAAAAATCTGCACCCGACTCCATTGGTTACATTTCTATTTCGAATGACAGCACGTATGTATTTCCCCTGACAAACTACGAAAGCAGCTTGCAGGAAAGCAGAGGGGCAGGCGACAACAACCTTGTCAGCGAAGTAAGACAGGAAGGTGACATGAAATTCTTGTACAAGCTCAGGGTTAATGATGCCGTGCTGTTGAGAAGAAACATCAATGCGCGTCCAACTGCATACATCAAAAAACTGATGGACGAAGAGCGCAAACAGCAAAACATCATCCTTCAACAAAAGGCAGCGCAGGAAAAGAAGAGCGAAGACAATAAAAAAGTTTCATTGTTTCAAACCGAATTTGCTGAAGAAGCCGCCAACAATACCATCAAGCCCATCGATGATGAAGCCATTGCATCCAGCCGTGTAGATTATGTAAAAAATGCAAAGCAGTATGATTATAAACTGAAATTCGGATCTGACTATGTGGTTTCAGGTTTTAATAATTCAGTGCTGGTCAACCGCTTTCAACCTTTTGCAGGCGGTGCCGGTCCGATTTACCTTTCCAATGCCAACAACCTGAACGGAATACTGAGAATGGGCATTTCTGATCTCATGGAAGACAAAAAATTCATGGGTGGATTCAGACTGGCAACCAATTTAAAAGACAATGATTATCTGGCTTCCTACCAGAATTTAAAAAGAAGATATGACTGGGGACTCACCTACTACAGAAGCAATCAACAATATTTTCCCATTTATCCTGCAACCGATATCAAATCACAGCTGAACAACAAGCTGGCTTCCAATCTATATCAACTCAACATCAGTTACCCTCTGAATGAGGTGAAAAGCATCAGGGCCATGGTAGGCTATCGTACGGATCGGGTAACCATTCTCTCAGATGGAAATTATTACCCTTCCCTAACCATGTCTGATACAGTCCTGAAATACGCACTGGTCAAACTCGAATATGTCCACGATAACACCTTGAACCCAACCCTGAACATTTGGAATGGTCTCCGTTACAAGATATACGGCGATGTCAATACGCGCATGGTGAGCGCAGACAAAACAGGGAAATACATGATCAACCTGGGAACTGACCTGCGTTATTACTACCCCATTTACCGAAATTTTATTTGGGCATTCAGGGCTGCAGCTGATTTTTCTTGGGGAACACAAAAACTTATTTATTACCTCGGAGGTGTAGAAGGATGGTTGAATCCCAAATTCAACCAAAACATCCAGCCGGATCCTGACATGGATTATGCATTCCAGACACTTGCATTGAACCTGAGGGGACACAGACAGAACATTGCAAACGGCAACAACAATATTGTATTCAACTCTGAATTCAGGTTTCCTATTTTCACCACCCTCTTGAACCGTCCAATCAACAATGCGTTCCTCAGAAATCTTCAACTCCTGCAATATGTTGATTTGGGAACTGCGTGGAATGGAAAATTTGACAACATACAACGACCCATCAATGTATATGGTGACGGCTCCAATGTGCAAGTGAACATCAAAACCGGCGGCATCGGTCCTTTTGTCGGTGGCTACGGCTTTGGCGCGAGAAGCACGCTGTTGGGGTATTTCCTGAGAGTGGATGCAGGATGGCCGATGGGCAATCTATTCAGAGGAAAGCCTTACTGGTATTTTGCATTGGGACTCGACTTCTAATTTTACTTCTCCGTTGGTGTTGAAAGCAACCAATCTCGTGTGCATTTTCACCTTGCCGTGCATGCAACACAAAGTAGGTTCGCAGCGTGCACACTCAACACTTTTTTTGGAAATCCATTCCGTTTTTTAGACTGTTTTTTTGGTTTTTGGGTGGACTACTCACCGATCAATATTGCAACATTAATATTGACTCTGTTGTAGGGGTGCATGTTGCATGCATAGCAGGATTCATCGCTTTCAAAGGGATGAAACTCGAATGGACCTGGAAATATAGGCTGCTCCTATCTGGCATGATCTCCGCTTACATATTCACTTGGGGATGCATCGGTTCACATGTGAGGTCAAATTTGAAAGAAAAAACAATACCCATCAACACACCTTTCCTATTGAAAGTCGAACAGTTAAGAGACAGCAATCAACAACAGCAAACATGGGTTGGGACTGTGTACATCAGAACAGGTTACAAATGGAATTGCAGAGGAAAAACATTTGCGTATGTAAAAATGATGGAGGATGAAAATCTGAAAAAGGGCGATCGCCTGTATTGCAATGCATCCATTTACCCGATAAAAAACACACATCACCCGGGTGAATTCAATTATGAAACATACAGTAAAATCAATGGAATCTTTTACAGCATGTCGCTTGATCAAAGAAATACATACCTGAAAATCGGCAATGCTGTTGATGCAAACAGAGATAAATTTCAATCCATCAGGACTCACATGCTTGATAAATTAAAAAGATTTATCAAAGATAAAAATGTGCTGGGTATTGCAGAGGCCATGTTGATTGGCTTCAAAAAAGACATCGATCCAGCCCTGAATAAAATATATGTTGATGCCGGCGTCAGTCACGTCATTGCTATTTCAGGAATGCATTTAGGATTGATCTGTGTGCTAATTAACCAGTTGCTGATATGGATCTTCAAGAAAAAACGCTTACCCTTCGTGTCGTTGGTGATAACCCTGCCTGTTCTCTGGATCTTCGCTTTTACAACTGGAGCAAGCGCATCAGTGATGAGAAGCGTCATCATGTTCAGCTTTATTATCATTGGTAATAATGTATCAAAATCAAATGATGGTATCAATGCGTTGTTTGGAGCAGGCTTTATCATGTTGGCTTTTGATCCGGATACAATTTTTGATGTTGGATTTCAACTCAGCTTTACTGCGGTGCTTTCCATCATGCTTTTTTACAACAGCATCAGAATGATGGTTTATACCAAGAATCTATTGCTCCAAAAAGGATGGTCGTTTGTTGCATTGTCAATATCAGTACAGATACTGAGTACGCCGCTGCTGATTTACCACTTTCAACAATACCCGACTTACTCGATATTAAATAATCTGCTGATAGTCCCCCTATCCAGCATTGTCTTGATTGCTGAACTACTCCTTTTTATGCACCCGATACATGCAGTAAACGAATTTATTGCATCATACATCATTACTACATGTATCCATTGGATGAATGGATATGCAAGAGTGATGAATACACTGCCATTTGCTTCTGTTTCATTTCCAGTAATGTCATTTCAGATGATATGGCTGCAAACCCTTACCCTCTTTGGTTTGTATTTCTATGTGTTGAAAAAGAAAAGCCATTTGTTGTGGATGACCTGTATAGGCGCCATCTTGACATCTGTACAGGCGCTGCATGAAAATATGCGAATTCAGGCAATGCACAAATTGATTGTGTTGAACATGAGGGAATTCGGAAGCATCATTCACCAACATGGAAAGGATGCAGACATTTATCTGTATGGAGCAGGGGATATCACCACACAGAAGAATATACAAAGAATCAAATCCATTGCAAAACATGTGAACGTAGAGAAGATGCAATTCAAAAAAATAGAGCCGAAGACCATGATGCTGCTAAACAGGAATACCGACACCGCAATCATCATGATGGCAAACAATTTAGATGATATGGACGCCAGGTTGCTGTTGAGTATTACCAAAAATTGGATGGTAGACGGAAGCACCAAACTGTGGAAAATTAGAAGGTGGCAGAAAGATCCACAAAACTTACATTTGCGTCTTCTACATACGGCAGAAAACGGTCCCATTTACCTTGATTGCAAGGACTACCACCGGATCTTCCGTCAAAAATAATTTTCATGCAAAAAAAAATTCGTGCTGCCCTCATTTCAGTATTCTACAAAGATGGATTGGAACCGCTTGTCCGACTGCTGCAAGCACAAGGAGTCGTCATCTATTCCACAGGAGGCACACAGCAATTCATTGAAAAGCTGGGACTGGAATGCGTACCTGTTGAATCTGTGACGGATTATCCCTCCATCCTGGGAGGAAGGGTGAAAACGCTGCATCCTAAAATATTTGGAGGCATTCTAGGCAGACGAGCAGTTCAACAGGATATCCAAGAGATGAAAGAATTTGAGATTCCGGAAATTGACATGGTGGTGGTAGATCTCTACCCTTTTGAAGAAACCCTTGCACAGACGAATGAGGAAAAATCAATCATTGAGAAAATTGATATCGGTGGTCCTTCGATGATCCGGGCTGCAGCCAAAAATTACAGTGATCTGTTTGTAGTTGCTTCCAAAGCTTCTTATCAATCAGCAATTGAAATATTGTCAACCCAAGATGGCCATACAACTTTGGAACAACGCAAATCCTTTGCAGCCAAAGCATTTGAAATTGTTGCCCATTATGACTTTGCCATATCCAATTATTTCAATGGTGACAAGGGAAATGAATTTTTGTATGCAGCAGGGAATCCGCAAATCATGCGGTACGGAGAGAATCCACATCAAACCGGAATTTTCTACGGGGACTTATCCGCACTGTTCAAGCAATTGAATGGAAAGGAACTGTCCTACAACAACCTGGTAGATGTCGATGCTGCAATGCATTTGATCAATGAGTTCGAGGGTGAAAAGGAGGCTACATTTGCCATCATCAAACATACCAATGTCTGTGGTATCGCAAGCAGGACAAGTATCGCGGAAGCATGGAAAGACGCTTTGGCAGGTGACCCGGAAAGTGCATTTGGCGGAGTACTTGTCAGCAACCACCCCATCGATCTAACAACAGCCCATCTGATCAATGAGATATTTTTTGAGGTACTGATCGCCCCTTCTTATCACACCGATGCATTAGAGATGTTGAAGAGCAAGAAAAACAGAATACTGTTGGAACAAACAAATCCGCTCAGAGAGAAAAATCAATTCAAATCAATTTTAAACGGTGTCCTTACCCAACAACATGATATTGGGAATTATTCAAATTGGGAGGAGGCAGGTGGAAGGCCCTGTACAGATCGTGAGAAGGATGATTTGATATTTGCAAACAAGGTTTGCAAACACCTCAAATCGAATGCCATCGCACTGGTCAAAAACAAACAGTTGATTGGAAAAGGATGCGGACAAACATCAAGAATTGATTCATTGAGGCAGTCCATTGAAAAAGCGAAACAATTTCAATTTGACCTGCAGGATGCAGTGTTGGCCAGTGATGCATTTTTCCCATTTGATGATTGCGTGAAGATGAGTCATGCTGAAAAAATTGCAGCTTTTATACAGCCAGGTGGATCCATACGTGATAAGGACTCCATTGCATATTGCAAAGAACACCAATTGGCAATGGTTATAACTGGCATGCGCCACTTCAGGCATTGATGATCAAGCAGCAAACAACATCTGAACGAGCAAAGGGACTGACTGCTGTTGCAGTCGTATCCATTTTATGGGGAACAACCTGGATGGCATCGAAGGTTGGTGTCAAGTATTTACCTGCACTTCAGCTTTCTGGACTCCGACATGTGATTGGCGGAAGCATGTATGTAATCTACTTTTCTTTTTTTAAGAAAATGTTCCTGCGCAAAGAACAATTTTTGAGGATACTGATGATGGCCATCATCATGTTTGTGCTCAGCAATGGCTTGAGTGTAATGTCAGTGGTTTATATGCCCAGTGGAATTGCATCCATCATTGGTGCCATTGCCCCGATTTGGGTTGTCATAATCAGCTACCTTTTTCAAAAAAACAACAAAATCCTTGTTCAAACCATTCTTGGGGTATTGCTTGGATTTGCAGGAGTGATCATTTGCTTCTATGACTATTTCAACGAGATCAAGGAAGGAAATTTTGCATTGGGGATTTTTTATGGACTGGTATCAAGCATTACATGGGCCATTGGTGCGCTGTTGACTGCGAAACAGGCAAAAGATACAGACCCTTATTTTTCTTTGGGATGGCAAATGCTGCTCAGTGGCATTTTACTCAATATGATTTCATATTCAACCGGATCATTTGTAAGCATAGAAACCCTGCCTGCAGAAGCATGGTATTCAATTGGCTATCTGGTAATCATTGGATCTGTTGTTGCATTTGGAGCTTATGTATTTGCGCTTAAAAGACTCCCTGCGGCATTGGTGACTGTGCATGCCTATATCAACCCAATCGTTGCCCTGATCATCGGGAGTGTATTGTTAGATGAGCAGCTCACAAGTAATATTGCCATCGGAACCATCGCAACCTTGTTCGGAGTGTTTTTGGTAAACAACAGTTTCAAGAAAACTACTGATTAGTTTTCTGTTTCTCTTTCCATAGTTCGTTGAATGATTTTTCCGGAAAATCCAAGTCAGCTCGATGAGCTGTCCAACCCTTGAAAAGTTTGTTCACCATCCAGTTCTTCATTTTTTTGTTTCCGGTATTCATCAGTGGACGAAAAAGCATTGCCTGCTGCCATGCTGTCCATGCAACCTTCTCCAATACATCCCCCTTTACTTTTTTAACCGCTTCCCTTCTGTTTTCCAGGAGCAGTTCATGCAGATTGATTTTGACAGCGCAGACCTCTGTACAATTTCCGCAAAGTGATGAAGCATGGCTGAGGTGCTTCCATTCTCCCATGTCTTTCAAATGCGGAGTAATGACACTTCCTATGGGACCACTGTAAGTTGTTTCATAGCTGTGTCCGCCGATATTTTTATAAACGGGACATGCATTCAGGCACGCTCCGCATCTGATGCAATAAAGACTCTCTCTTGAAACAGGATCCTGTAAAATATTGGTGCGGCCATTATCGAGCAAGATCACATACATTTCATCCGGACCATTTTCTTCAGTTGACAGTCGGGGTCCGTTGATGATAGAGTTATACACGGTAATCTGCTGACCTGTTCCAAAAGTTGACAGCAGGGGCCAGAACAATGCAAGGTCTTGCAAACTCGGAATAACTTTTTCAATACCCGCCACAACAATATGTGTTTGGGGCCAAGATGCACTCAATCTTGCATTTCCCTCATTTTCTGTGATGGCAATACTGCCTGTTTCAGAGATGATGAAATTGGCTCCAGTAACCCCTACTTCAGCTTCAGCATATTTTTTTCTGAGCTTGTCTCTTGCCACGAGCGTGAGTTGTTCAGGGGTCAAATCCAGCGGAGTATTCAAGTGCTCATGAAAGACCCTGGCAACATCCTGTTTGCTTTTGTGCATGGCGGGTGTCACAATATGATAGGGAGGTTCTCCGTCAAGCTGCTGAATGTATTCACCCAAATCCGTCTCAATGCTCTCAATATCATTTTTCTCCAGAAAATCATTGAGATGGATTTCTTCGGTAACCATGCTTTTACTCTTGACCAGCGTTTTGCAGTTTTTTTCCTTGCATATTTTTAAAATGGCTTCGCATGCTTGTTCAGCATTTTCCGCCCATATAACTTTGCCACCTCTTTTGAGAAAGTTGAATTCAAATTTCTCCAACTGCCGATCAAGCGATTCGAGTGACTTCCATTTGATGTTTTTTGCTTTCTCACGTGCAAAGTCCAAATCAGCAAACTGCTTTTTCCCTGCAGGAACAACCGCATTGTATTTACCGATATTGTAATTGATTTTGTTCCGGTGACTGATATCGGCTGCTTTTGTAAAACTTTTTTCTTTGAACGAACTGATTCGGGTTGTCATTCGTTGATTATTTTTTGGGTTGTTTTACGGAATAATAATCATCTGCTATTTGAGTAAGTGCTTTGTAAAAAGGTTCTCCAAATGCTCTGACGAGTGCATCTTTTAAAAAAACATATACAGGCACTTTGAGTTCTTTGCCGAGTTTGCAAGCAGGAGAACACATGTCCTTTCTCGGCTCATAATTCAACATCGCATGTCCGGTATATTTGCTTTTGGTTTTTTTGATCGGGTACAAATGGCATGAGATGGGTTTTTTCCACTTGATTTCTCCTCGGTTGTATGCTTCCTCAAACACACATTTGATAATGCCTTTTTCATCTTTGAATCCATATGCACAGATCTTATCATTGACGGTTGGCGTTACCCATCCAAATTCTCTGTCGTATCGATAAAGTCCGTTTTTCTCCACCTCTTTCACCCCCTCCTTTGTCATGGATGCCTTTACTTTTTCGTATGCTTTTTTCACTTCATCCAACTCTTTGTCATCAAGCGGTGCGCCTGCGTCACCATCCTCACAACAACCACCTTTGCATTTGCTCAAATTGCAAACGAATTCAGCTTCAACGATTTCGTCGCTCATCAATACATTGTCGATAACAATCAAGGGACTTTTTTTACAAAAATAGTGTATATCAGGGGGGATCTTGAAAAATGTTCAACCCTAGAGACTCATCATCTCCTTGAACCTTACAGCTTGGCGTCGGGATACCTCCACTTTTTCTCCTCCTTTGATTTCCAGTAGGAGTCCCCCGTTAAAAAACGGCTCAACCGAACCAATCATTTTGAGATTGACTATATGCTTTCGATTGGCCCGGAAGAAGATCTTGGGATCCAGTCGCTCTTCCAGCGAATTGAGCGATTTCAAAATCAGGGGTTTGTTGTTCCCGAAGAACACCCTTGCATAATTGCCGACCGACTCGAACAATCTGATTTCAGACAAAGTAACAAACCAGCATTTTTCACCATCTTTTACAAAAACCTGGTCAGATGATGACAAGATTTGTCTTGCATCACGTTTCCAATCAGCCTCACTATTTTCTTTCCACTCAAGTGTATTGAGTTTCTGCATGGTATCCATCAACCGGTTTGGGTCGATTGGTTTCATCAGATAATCCATCGCACTAACTTCAAAAGCCTTGATGGCAAATTCATCGTGTGCTGTGGTGAAGATGACGACTGGCAACCTGTCAATTTCCTGCAGCATTTCAAATCCGTTCTTTTCTGGCATCTGAATATCCAAAAAAATAACCTGGGGATCCAACTGTTGTATCAATTCAATGCCTTCATTGGCATTCGAGGCTTCTGCCACAATTTCAATTTCAGGATGTTCCTGTAACATCTTCTTCAGCTCTGCCCTTGCGAGCCTTTCATCATCAATGATAATAGCCGTCTTTTTCATGCAATGTTTTTTAGTTCAGTGGTATGGTAACAGTTGCCTGCACATACATCTCGTCTTTTTGCTTGATGTCAAATGAAGCTTCATCCCCAAAAATCAACTTCAATCTGTTTGCTGTGCTCTGAATGCCAAATCCTTCATGGCTGACATTCATTTGCAGGCAACCAGTATTCAATACTTGCAGTTTCACTGAATGATCTGTCTGAAATGCCTTGATGTGGATACATCCCGGCTTCAAAGATTTTCCGATTCCATGTTTGATGGCATTTTCCACCAGGGTCTGCAGCATCATCGGAGGCAGCTCAAAATCCAACAGATCTGAAGAGACATCGTATTGGATGGTCAGCCTGTCCTCAAATCGAATCAATTCAAGAGCCAGGTAATCTTTAACGATGGAAAGCTCTTTTTCCAAGCTGATGGTTTCCTGTGATTCAGATACCATGCTCGATCGCAATATATTGCTCAAGGCCGTAACAGCCTGACGGGCATGTATGGGATTTTCATCGATCAGTGCCCGAATGCTGTTGAGCGCATTGAAAATAAAATGTGGATTGATATGCGACTTGATGGTCTTCAATTCAAGTGACTTGACAAGTGCTTCCAGCTTCAGTTTATCGAGTTGATTCCTTGTACTCTCATCTATGAAATGGTAAATGAAATAGATGCAATTCCAAATGAATAAAAAGATGGTCCAGGTAAACGCATTGGAGATATAATCCTGAAAAAAACTGAAATCCCGCTCTTGCTTGAAACCCATGTCGAATAATTCAACAAACAGGGTTTCCATCAATCCTACTGTGAGGGCAAATCCGACCGAAAGCAGCAAAAAACTGAATAATTGGCGGTTGATATGCTGCTGGAGCAATTTGAGGCGTTTGATGACCATCCGCATCAAATGGGTAAAAAGGACCCCCAGTGAGATGGTAACAAATAACCGGATCGCAAATACCTGATCAACTACCCTGTACGATATGGCAAAAAAGACATTTACTGCCAGGAAGAGTCCCCAGCCAAGGGCCTGAAACAGCCAATATTTAGGAATTTTTTGGATCAGATTGATCATGGGATAAAATTAATCCAGTTTTTTTCGATGGGAAAACCGTTCATAAAAAAGGAAGGGGATTCCCGCTAATCTACGTATAAATACGTGGGGTTTTTCGGTCTCAAAACCAGCTCAGAGAGGGCTTTCACTTCATTTCTCAGGAATTGCTGAAAAAACATAATAGCGGCAAAATAACTGCCGTTAGAAGATCAAAGCAACCTGCAATGAACGTTAACATCTCCAAACTGAACCGCCTGATGATCGCCCTCCTGATGGGTATGATCCTGGGACTGCAAGCTGGAGTATTTGCACAGGGCAGGGTTGTCATCAACGAATTTTCAACCGGATCCAGCTACAAAAACGGTCAAGATTTCATCGAATTGAAAAATGTTGGCATTGCAGATGCGAACATCGGGAACTTCACTCTTGTGTTGGACAACGAAATCATCCGCATCCCAAGCAATACCATCCTCCCTGCAGGTGGTTTTTATGTTGCCTCCACAACAAAAATGATTGCCACTGAAGCAAACAGCATTACCATCAGCCTGAATGACTCAACTGCCAAACTGGTGGATGGCATCAGCGGTATAGCTGCCAACCTGATCAATGCATCTGTTGAATCAATTTTGAACGCGACAGGAAAAGGAAGTTTTTTCGCAAGAAAAACCGATGGAGATTGCTTCTGGCAAATGGACGCAGCACACACTGCAGGTGCAAGCAACGGAAAAAACGGAGCAATTGCCAGCCTTCAAATCAGCAAGTTGGTTGCCATGAATACCAACTGCATCAGCGGAAAAGTAAATTTCACTGTTGAAAACACAAATGCTGCAAGCTTCTTCACCATGAATTATGTCATTGGATTTGACGCAAACAACGATGGCAAATTCAATACAAGCGATCGTTTTGAAAAAGGAAACGACAGCAGTGCACCAGTGGTAGAGATCAACAACCTTTATTCAACAGGTTCTTACAAAGTAATGTTGGAGCCCATCAGCGGTTGCAATCAGCAAGTATTTGATTTCAAGATTGACCCATGCATTACCATGGCGGTAAAATTGAAAAAATTCACTGGAAGCAACAACGGCAAGGTCAACAATTTCAATGTAGAAATCGAAACTGATGCTGATCTGAAAGAACTCAGACTCGAAGGAAGCTTCAACGGAACCCAATTTGAAAAAGTGAGCAACGTTCCTTTCCAACACCGTGCCGGTCTTCAGAACATTGCTTTCAACAGCAATCCAACACAACAGAGCTACTTCAGAATAGCGATGACAGATGTGAACAACAAAACAACCTATTCTCCTGTGGTAAGATTGTCTGTCAGCGAACAGCCCATCAGCAAAATGTCTGCTTCACCAAATCCATTCAACGACATCATCCAATTGCAACTGCAGTCTGAAAAAACCGAAAAAGCTGTTGTTCAATTTTATGCTACCAACGGTGCGTTGGCCCTCACCCAAACAATCGACCTGATGAGCGGCCAAAACAGCATCCGTCTCCAAACCAGCCAACTCCAAAAAGGCATGTACATTGTGTCTATCAGAAATGCTTCCAGCCAGCAGGCACAAATCACCCGCCTGATGAAAGGGTAATGCACAGAAACCCCACCCCCTTTCTTTGCTTCCATCAAAAGGTATTCTGCTCAATTTTAAATAGCTTTGCAGTGCGCTTATTTGAACAAAAACACCTAACTTTTGTAGATTAAGAAGCTGTGCGCTGAAAAGTTGAACAATGATTGTACCTGGACCCCTGCTGAAACACATTGACTCCCCTGCTGACCTCAAAAAAATCAACAAAGATGATTTGTATCGGGTATGCGACGAATTGCGTCAATACATCATCGATGTAGTCAGTGTACACGGTGGACATTTTGCAGCCAGTCTCGGTGTGGTGGAACTTTCTGTTGCATTGCATTATGTTTACAATACTCCCTACGATCAGCTTGTCTGGGATGTAGGGCATCAGGCATATGGGCACAAAATACTGACCGGACGCAGAGACAATTTTCATACCAATAGAAAATACGGCGGACTCAGCGGCTTTCCCAAAAGATCAGAGAGCATATACGATACCTTCGGAGTGGGCCATTCATCCACATCCATTTCCGCTGCATTGGGCATGGCCATTGCCGCCAAATACAAAGGTGAAAAAAGAAAATCTATTGCGGTCATTGGCGATGGGTCCATGACAGCAGGGATGGCTTTTGAAGCAATGAACCATGCAGGAGTAGCCGACAGCGATGTGTTGATCATTCTCAACGACAATTGCATGAGCATCGATCCCAATGTTGGTGCTTTGAAAGAATACCTCACAGATATTGCCACTTCCCATACATACAACAAACTGAAAAATGATATCTGGAAAATACTGGGGAAACTGCCTGTAGGAACCAATTTCACCAGAGAGATTGCCAGCAAACTGGAGCACAGCATCAAAGGTTTCATCAACCGCAGAAGCAATCTGTTTGAATCGATGAACATCCGGTATTTTGGTCCGATTGATGGACACAATATCTCCAAACTAGTTGATACGCTGAATGACTTGAAAGATATCGGCGGACCCAAATTGCTGCACATCATCACCACGAAAGGGAAAGGATATGCATTGGCAGAAAAAGACCAAACCAAATGGCATGCACCCGGACTCTTTGATAAAGTAACAGGTGAAATATTCAAAAAAACCTACGATACCCCACAACCTCCCAAATACCAGGATGTTTTTGGGAAAACAATCATCGAACTGGCGAAAAAGAATCCAACTATTTTTGGCATCACCCCAGCCATGCCCTCCGGATCTTCCCTGAAATTCATGATGGAGGAAATGCCAGATAGAGCCATTGATGTGGGCATTTGCGAACAACATGCCGTCACGGTCAGCGCAGGCATGGCCACACAGGGACTGAAAGTCTTCTGTAATATTTATTCCTCTTTCATGCAAAGAGCATACGATCAGGTGGTACACGATGTGGCAATCCAGAAACTACCGGTGGTATTTTGTTTGGATCGTGCGGGACTGGTAGGAGACGACGGACCTACCCACCATGGTGTATACGATATTGCCTATATGAGATGCATCCCCAACATGATCGTATCGGCACCCATGAACGAAGCTGAATTGCGCAATCTCATGTATACTGCCCAATTGGAATCGACTGATCTGCCTTTTGTGATCAGATACCCAAGAGGTGAAGGCATGATGCCCGAATGGCAAACTGAAATGAAAGCAATTGAAATCGGGAAAGGCAGAAAAATCAAAGACGGTGAAGAAATTGCCATCCTGAGTTTTGGTCATCCCGGCAATTTCGCTGCAGCAGCCATCAGATCATTGAAGAACGACGGCATTCAACCCGCACATTACGATTTGAGATTTGCCAAACCACTCGATGAAGCTATGCTCCATGAAGTATTCAGGAAATATTCAAAAATCATTACGGTTGAAGACGGAACTGTTGTTGGTGGAATTGGATCTGCAGTATTGGAATTCATGACTGCGCACCAATACAAAGCCGATGTGAAAATACTCGGCATACCAGACAGAATTGTGGAACACGGCTCTCAAAAGGAACTGCACAAGGAATGCCACTATGATGCGGAAGCGATCGCTGAGGCTGCAAGAGAAATGATGCATGTGCAAGTAAAAATCACGCAGTAATATCTACGTAATCAGGATCCTGCGGCCTTTCATCGTTGTACTCAATGATGAAATTGTTTCTGCCCTCTCCAATAATGATGGCAAGGTAATTTTGCTGAACCAATTCTAACAAGGTCAGAAAAATGAAAATAGCATGCAGCCTGTCTTGGCATACATCAAATATTTTCTCAAAAGACATGGTTTTTTCTTCTGCACTCACTTTCAACACATACTCCCTGCTTTCCTCCATGGTATAATTGTACCGGTATACGACGTGCTGGGGTTTGTTTTGTCTATCGTGCAACCGTTGCATCACCTTTTCAAAAACTTTCATCAATTTGAAAAGCGATATCGATTGAATTTCAGTTCCCTCTGAAGCTTCTTCTCCTACTGCATTTAAGTCCTGCTGCAGATTGCCTCTCTTGACCATGAACATCCGCTGCTGTTCCATTTCGGCAAGCTTCAGCGAAGCCTCTTTGAATTTTTTGTATTCAAGAATCTTGTCAATCAGCTCCTGACGCGGATCGATTTCATTTCCATGCTCATCCAACTCTTTTCTTGGAAGCAACATTTTGGCCTTGATCCTCATGAGGGTGGAAATGAACAAAATGAATTCACTGCTCAGTTCAATATTGTCCTCCTCAGACTGCTTGATGAAAACCAAGAAATCATCGATGATTTTTTTGATGGGTATATTGTAAATATCCAGCTCATCTCGTTCTATAAAAAACAACAGGAGATCGAAGGGTCCCTCAAATTGCGGCAAACGTATCTGGTAACTCGCAGTATTCACAGTTCAATTTTAAATGAAAACCAAGGCGACAAATATAGTCATTAGCCCCTATTTTTCCGATATTTGCATCCGAAATTTACCTACCATGAAGTGGCTCCTTTTTGCAGTGCTGTGTTTGATTTGGGGAAGTTCTTTTGTTTTGATGAAGGCTGGATTAGAAGCACTCAGTCCATTTCAAGTAGCCTCTATCCGCATCATTTGCGCTGGCGTTTTCATGCTGCCATTCGCCAAAAAAGCATACAGTGAAGTTCCCAAGGAAGTAATACGTCCCATTGTTGTCTCAGGCTTTCTAGGCACTTTCTTTCCTGCATATTTATTTTGCGTTGCACAAACCAAAATCGACAGCTCACTTGCAGGGATTTTAAATGCGCTTACACCGCTTGCTACCATTGCAATCGGGACTGCCTTTTTCAACATGAAACTCGGGTGGATCAAGTGGGCAGGTATGATCATGGGTTTCGTGGGAATGCTCGTGTTATTATTGAATGGAAACAAAGCAATCAGCTTTCAATACGTGGGATACGCTCTTTTTGTGGTGGCTGCCACATTGTGCTATGGACTCAACGTCAACGTGGTTTCAAAATACCTGCAAAATGCTGCACCCATGCACATTGCAACCATTGCATTCACATCCCTCATCATACCTACGCTGATCATTCTCGCTGCCACAGGATATTTTACTGATCCACGTTTGCTCGACGGAACATGGACCAGCGGCACTATATCTGCAGCTGTGCTGGGAATTGTTGGTACCGGTGTTGCTTCTGTTACATTTTATGTGCTGATGAAAAAAGCAGGACCCGTTTTTGCATCTATGGTCACTTATGGCATTCCATTTGTAGCCATCGCCTGGGGAATCAGTACAGGTGAAACCATCACCTCGATGCAGGTTGCCGGTATGATTATCATTTTATTGGGAGTAAAACTCGCCAATTAAACACTCATGATTTCTTTCTCCTTGGATGCAAGATGTTTATCAACCAATGCAATGAACTTATTGGTCATTTCCTGAATATCATTCTCTGCATCGGTTGCCTGGTCTTCACTGAGTCCGGCTTTCTGCAATTTCTTGACCTGCTCAATGGCATCCCTGCGGATGTTTCTGATGGCCACTTTGGATTGTTCGCCTTCTGACTGAACCCTTTTCACAATTTCTTTTCTTCTCTCTTCTGTCAATGGAGGGAGAAATATACGGATGATGGCTCCATCATTTTGGGGTGTCACGCCCAGGTTGGCTGCAATGATCGAACGCTCGATGGGTTGCAACATGTTTTTTTCCCAGGGTTGGATGGTAAGCGTTCTTGCATCTGCCACTGCTATATTTCCCACTTGTGAGATCGGTGTCGGTGAACCATAATAGTCAACTACCAAGCCATCAAACATTTGTGGGTTCGCCCTTCCGGCCCTGACTTTGACAAGCTCTGCTTCAAGATGTGATATGGCCTTAGTCATCTGATCAGATGCAGTGCTAATATGTGATTGTAGTTCGGCAGACATAATCAATTATTTGGATGGCAAAGCTAACAAAAACCTTAGTTTTGCAGCAAAGAATCTACATGGCCAGTTTGCAGGAAACAGCATCACAAATAAGGAGAGACATCGTAAGAATGGTACACGCCGTTCAAAGCGGACATCCGGGTGGGTCACTCGGCTGCACTGATTTTCTGACAGCGCTTTATTTCAAAACAATGAAGCATCAACCATCATTCAACATGGATGGAATCAATGAAGATGTTTTCTTTTTATCCAATGGACATATCTCCCCTGTGTTTTATGCATGTCTAGCACGCACTGGATACTTTCCCGTTCAGGAATTGTCAACTTTCAGAAAACTCAATTCCAGGCTTCAGGGTCACCCTACCACCCATGAGCATTTACCGGGTGTGAGAATCGCTTCCGGATCACTCGGACAAGGACTCAGTGTTGCCATTGGTGCGGCGCTGGCAAAAAAACTCAACCATGATAATCATATTGTTTACTCACTTCATGGCGATGGAGAATTGCAAGAGGGACAAATATGGGAAGCTGTCATGTTTGGTGCACATCATAAAGTTGACAACCTGATCGCTACGATTGACTGGAATGGTCAACAGATCGATGGACCAACCGAGAAGGTAATGTCACTCGGAAATATCAAAGAAAAATTTGAATCATTTGGATGGTCAACCCTCGAAATGCAAGGCAATGACATGGATGATGTTGTCAGGGTGCTTGACCAGGCAAAGTCACAGGTTGGAAAAGGAAAACCCATTGCCATCATGATGCATACCCTGATGGGCAAGGGTGTTGATTTCATGGAGAATGACCATGGTTGGCATGGCATAGCTCCGAATGACGAACAACTTGCCAAGGCATTGGCACAGCTTCCGGAGACATTGGGCGATTATTGATTATCTGAGCGAGGTTTGCTGCAAAGATGCTTTTCTGGAAGGCACCCATGATGCTGCCATTCCGATCAGAATAACTGTACATCCCACAACCACCAAATCCTGCAAGCGCCATTCAACAGGATAGTAATCAATTAAAAAACTTGCCCCCTCCAACGGTACCAGGTGGTAACTTGTTTGGAGATAACAAATCAGCAGCGCGATTAAAATTCCACCCAAGGATCCGATGCTTGAGAGCAAAATGCCTTCAAATAAAAATATTTTCTGAATCATCGTATTGCTGGCACCCATTGCCTTCAAAATTTGAATATCTCTTTGTTTCTCCAGCACCAGCATGCTCAATGATCCTACCATGTTGAATGCTGCAATGACAAGCATGAGCAGGAATATCCCATAAATGGCCAGCTTCTCCAAACGAATCGTATTGTACAAGGTTCTGTTCTGCTCAAACCTGTCCTCCACCTTGTAGTTGTTACCAAGCAATTTTTTGATTTGCTCTTTGATATTGGACAAGTTGGCACCTGGACTTGTTTTGATTTCCAAAGCTGTTATTTCATGCTCCTGAAAATTCATAAAAGTTCTGAGAAAAGAAATATTGGTCAATACATACTTGTTGTCAAAATCACTTTGAATGGAAAATACCCCTCTGGGTAACGCATTGGCAACACTCAACGCTTCCATGGGTTGAACAGAGACTGAGGCCATGTTTTTTTTGGGCATGTAAACAGTCAGCGGCAAAATAGATCGATCAGCCATGATACCCAATGCCTGTTCGACGCCTATGCCAAGTACCATGGATGGATTTTCTGCATCACCCGTTATAAATTTTCCCCTCAACATTTTGTCTGGGAGTCCGCTTGTTTGAACATACCCTTCATCGACTCCCTTGATCACAACCACTTGCTGAAATGCATCGTGCTGCAGCACAGCTTTCTCTTCAATCGTTTGGGAGAAAGCATATAGCCCCTGAACATTTTTCAACTCCTGAAGTTGATCGGGATGCAATTGAATCGTTTTGCCGCTCACTGCACTGATGCGCAGATCAGGATAAAAAGATGCATACAGCGACTTCACCAGGGTTTCAAATCCGTTGAAAGCACTGAGGATGATGATCAGCGAGGCGCTGCCAACTAGCATTGCCAACATACTGACCCATGAGATGATGTTTACTGCCTGGGTTGACTTCTTTGCTTTAAAGTACCTCCATGAAAATGTGAAAAGGATGCTCCCTTTCATGAATTACGTTCTTCGTTGATTTTTTTAAAGATCTCCTCCATCTTGAACACATGATCCAAGGTATCGTCTTTGTAAAATTTCAATTCCGGCATTCTCCTCAATTGCTGTTTTACCCTTGATCCCAATTCCTTTTTAATCTCACCTTTTCGATCTTCAAATTTTTTGAGCACAGCATCCGGATGATTGACCTTGAACAAACTGAGATAAATCCTGGCCTCCAACAAATCCGGTGTCACTTTTACATGAGAAATGGACACCATGCCTCCATCAACCATGTTGAATCCCAGTCTCAAAAAAATATCATTGATGGCTTCCTGGATCACTCCGGCAACCTGTTTTTGTCTTTTGCTTTCCTCCATACCATTCACTTTGATGGATGTAAAAATAGTTACTTTTGATGCCAAATCTCCAAAAAAGGAGACATGAATGGGATGAGAAGTTTGGCCATTATTTACAATTACATCAAGAAATATCCAAAGCTGGTCATCGGATATTTTTCCCTGAACCTTTTCTCCGCCTTGTTTTCATTGGTATCACTGACGATGCTTGCTCCTTTTCTGACGTTGATTTTCGGACTGGAAAGCAAGGGTTTTGCCATGGGCTCCAGGTTTTCATTTGGTTCGCTGACCAACAAGTTCTATGCACACCTGAGCAACCTGATCGGAAGTACAGAAGGCAGAATCGAAGCCCTTGCCATCATTTGCACAATCATTGTTTCAGCAATCGTACTAAAAAATATTTTTTTATACGGTGCCCTTTATTTGCTGACACCCATTCGCAATGGCATCATCAATGACATGCGGAACGATATGTTTGATAAAATCGTTCAATTGCCCATCGGATTTTTCAATGAGCAAAGAAAAGGTGATATCATGAGCCGACTCACAAACGATCTGCAGGATGTGGAATTCTCAACCATCAGCTTTTTGGAAACATTTTTCCGTGAACCCATTTTAATCACCTGCTATCTGTTCGCAATGATTCATTTGAGTCCGGAGCTCTCCCTCTTTCTATTGCTGTTTCTTCCTTTATCCGGATTGATCATTGGAAGAATCGGCCGATCGTTGAAAAAAGTATCCAGCGGCGTTCAGGTCAAGTTGGGAGATATCCTCAGCACCATTGAAGAAACACTAGGAGGAATCAGGGTTGTAAAAGCATTCAATGCAGAATTTCAACAACTCGAGAAATTCAAACAGGAAAACAGGGACCTGCTCAGGATCAAGAACAACAGCATCAGAAGAAGAGATCTTGCCTCACCGGTTTCCGAAACACTGGGCATCGTTTCCGTATGTTGCGTTTTGTATTATGGAGGCAGGTTGGTGTTGAAAACGGAAGTTGGATTATCCGGACAAGACTTCCTCACCTTTATTGTGATTTTTACACAAGTCATCAATCCACTGAAATCATTCAGCACTGCATCATACAACATTCAAAAAGGAGCAGCAAGCATTGAAAGAATTCAACAACTCATTCACGAAGAGCAATCCATCAAAGAAGATCCGCATGCAAAGGATGTTTCATCTTTCAACCATTCCATCGAACTCAAAAATGTTTCTTTTTCTTACGGTGAAAAACAGATCCTAAAAAACATAGATCTCACCATCAAAAAAGGGCAAACCATCGCTTTGGTTGGATCTTCGGGTTCAGGCAAATCCACCCTGGCCGATTTGATTCCTAGATTTCATGACTGCAGCGAGGGAGAAGTTTTGATTGACGGCATCAATATCAAAAAATATAAAATCAAGGAACTCAGAAACTTGATGGGCATCGTGACACAAGAACCCATCCTTTTCAACGACACCATCAAAGCAAATATTTCTTTGGGTAATCAATCGGCAAGTTTTGAACAAATTCAGGAAGCTGCAAACATCGCCAATGTTGCATCCTTCATCGAAAAAAAAGAACTTGGATTTGATACGAAGGTAGGTGATAGAGGATCAAAACTCAGTGGTGGTGAACGGCAGCGGATCACCATCGCCAGAGCTGTTCTGAAAAATCCTCCTATCCTGATTTTGGATGAGGCAACTTCTTCACTGGATACAGAAAGTGAGAAATGGGTGCAGGATGCTATTTACAGATTGATGAAAGACAGAACCAGCATCATCATTGCTCACAGATTGTCGACCATCAAACATGCTGACGAAATCATTGTAATGGATGGAGGATGCATTGCAGAAAGGGGCAAGCACGAGGACCTGATCAAACAAAATGGAATTTACAGCAGATTGGTTACGCTGCAGCAAATGCAATAAATGAATACGATTACTGGTTGGCGTTGTTGTTGAAACCACCCCTTGACATTCCCATTTTAGCTTCCATGCTCAATGTGGCATGTGGTACAGCTTTCAAACGAGCCTTGTCGATCAGGCGACCAGTAACGCGACAAATTCCGTATGTCTTGTTCTCTATGCGCATCATTGCCTTCTCAAGTTTCTCAATGAAATCGATTTGGCGACTGGCCATCTGGCTGAGTTGCTCACGCTCCATGCTCAAACTTCCGTCTTCCATGGTCATGTATCTGCTGTCAGAATCACCGCCACTCATAGAATCTTTTCTGGTAATCAACCCATTGAGGTATGCGAGCTCTTGCTTGGCTGCATTGAGTTTGTTTTGAACAAGCTCACGGAATTCAGCCAAATCAGCATCAGAATAGCGTTGGGTTGGTCCCGTTTGCTCCACTTGCTGTTTTGAATCGAGCACAGATTTTGTGAATTCAGGTTCGTATTTACGGGCAGTTTTGGTAGTGATTTTAGGCATGGGCACCGGCTTGAGGTTTTTGGTAGCCTCTTTTGCTCTGAGTGCTTTGCGGATTTCAGCTTGACTGGCAACTTTTGTACTGGTACCGGCAAACCTGGTTTCAGGTGAAATTTGTGGCACCTTCTTTGCCGGGGCTTTTCCCTGAACAGGTTTTGCTCCAGGTGCCGGCTTGGCTGACTTTGCAGGGGCAGGTTTCACCCCCTTCGGAGCAGGAGCTGCTTTGACAGGAACTGCTTTCGAAGGAACTGCTTTCGAGGGAGCTGCTTTTGCTGGAGCTGCCTTGACTGGTTTGCTTTTGGCAACAGGCAAAGCTTTTTTAGGAGCAGGTTTTACTGGAATTGCTTTTTTAGGGGCTGCTTTTTTGGGGGCTGGTGCAACTGCTTTTTTCGCAGGTGCTGCCTTTTTAGGAGCTGGCTTGGCCGCTTTTTTGGGTGCAGCTTTAGCAGGCTTCTTGGCTGGAGCAGCTTTCTTAGGAGTCGATTTTGATGCGGCAACCTTTTTGGCCGGTGCAGCTTTTTTAGGGGCTGGCTTGGCTTTTTTTACAGGTTTTGCAGCTTTCTTGGGAGCTGGTTTTTTTGTTGCCATAACAGGGTTTACTTTTTTATAACGTTGATCTTCAATATTTTACCTTCAATTTCAGCATCAAAACCCTTTTCCAAACCTGGCTCCAACACGATTTTTTCGGCTAAAATTTCGGCGCAAATATAATCATTAAATCGAGTAAAAGAATCATCAAATGTGGGATCGGACTGAACTGCAACATTTATTTTATCCGTCAGTTCCAGGTCCATATCCTTGCGGATTTTCTGAATTCTGTTGATCAGCTCCCTTGCATACCCCTCTTGTTCCAATTCAGCGGTGACCTGAACATCCAATGCAACGGTAAAGGAACCACGGGATGCAACCATCCACCCTTCAACATCTTCACTTTGTATATCCACCTCATCCCTTTGCAATGCATACTTTTCTCCTTCCAAATCAATCTCCAAATTTCCTGTCTGCTCCAAGATCCGAATGGAATCTTGCGACAATGAAGCGATGACACCGGATGCCGCTTTCATTTTGCCTCCTAATTTTTTACCAAGAATCACAAAATTGGGTTTGATTTTTTTCTTGATAAAATCATTGTCAGCCGGCAAATACTCAAGTTGTTTCACATTGACCTCTGCAAGGATCAGCTCCTCTACTTTTTTGAGCTGCTCCTGCATAGAAGATGCAGCAACAGGGATCAATATTTTTTGCAAGGGTTGTCTGACCCTGATGTTCACTTTCTTTCTAATAGACAACACCAAAGATGAAAATTCCTTTGCCATGTGCATGCGCTCCTCCAGATAAAGATCCATCCAACCCTCGTTGGCTATTGGAAAATCGGTATGATGCACGGAGCTGTGTTGTTCTTTTTGTGTAACTGCATTCAGATTTCTGTACAGGTAATCTGTAAAGAACGGAGAGATGGGTGCCGTTAGTTTGGCAATGGTCATCAAGCATTGGTACAATGTCTGATAGGCACTTATTTTATCTGTTCCGTATTCTCCTTTCCAGAACCGTCTTCTTGACAATCTAACATACCAGTTGCTGAGCAACTCATCCACAAATTCATCAATCAGCCTGCCTGCCATGGTTGGCTCATAATCATCCAAATACTTGTTCACGTTTTTGACCAAACTCTGCAAACTGGATAAAATCCATCTGTCGAGTTCAGGACGCTCGTGAAATGGAATGTCTGCTTCTTTGTACGTAAATCCGTCGACGTTTGCATACAGGGCGAAAAACTGATATGTGTTATAAAGTGTGCCAAAGAATTTACGTTGAACTTCCTTGATCCCTTCAATGTCGAACTTCAGGTTGTCCCAAGGTGACGCATTGGTGATCAAATACCACCTGGTTGCATCTGCGCCATAGGTATTGATTGTTTGAAACGGATCCACCACATTGCCCAGGCGCTTGCTCATTTTGTTGCCGTTTTTATCGAGCACCAATCCATTGGAAACAACTGTTTTAAAAGCAACCTGATCAAACAACAGAACACCCAACGCATGCAGTGTATAAAACCAACCCCTGGTTTGATCAACACCCTCAGCGATGAAATCTGCCGGGAATGCCTCACCGCTGTCGATCATTGCTTTGTTCTCAAAGGGATAATGCCATTGCGCATATGGCATAGCACCACTGTCAAACCAAACATCCACCAAGTCTGGAACACGCTTCATTTTTCTGCCTGACTTGCTCACCAAAATGATTTCATCAACATAAGGCTTGTGAAGATCTGTCAATCCCTCTTTTATAAATTTGTCATTGACATTGCCCCCAAGCTTATCATGCGCTTCTTGAACAGCTGTTCTCAGTTCGTCGATGGATCCAATGCAGATTTCCTCTTCACCATCTTCTGTTCTCCAAATCGGCAAAGGTGTTCCCCAATAACGGCTTCTGCTCAAATTCCAGTCCACCATGTTTTCGAGCCAATTCCCAAATCTTCCATCCCCGGTTGACTTTGGCTTCCATTGGATGGTTTTGTTCAGGGCAACCATCTTGTCTTTGACAGCAGTGGTTTTGATGAACCATGCATCCAGTGGATAGTATAAAATAGGTTTGTCTGTTCTCCAACAATGCGGGTAGTTGTGTTCATATTTTTCAACCTTGAACGCCTTCCCTTCTTTTTTCAATTGAACACAGATGTCAACATTGACATCAACGTATTGATCATCATTCTTATAATTCTTGACAAAACGATGGCTGAATGTTCCAACTCCATCAACAAATTTTCCTTCCCGATCAACCAGAGTTAAAATTCCGAGGTTGTTTTTCTTACCTACTTTGAAGTCATCTGCTCCAAATGCGGGTGCAGTATGCACAATCCCAGTTCCATCTTCTGTAGTTACAAAATCACCCAGTACAACTTTGAAAGGATCTGCATCGGGAGTGATGTCTTTGATTACCTGGATGGTATTGGCTTCGAACGACAACAATTGGTCGTAGTAAAGTCCCTCGAAAGAAGCACCAGTGAATGTTTGGAGCTTTTTCCATGGTATCAATTTATCACCGGCTTTGTAATCTTCAAAACTGACATCCGCTGCTTCCTCTTTAAAATATTTTCCAACCAATGCACTGGCGAGTATTACATGTTGCTCTTGAAAGGTATATGGATTGAAGGTTTGAATCAATGCATATTCTATGTTGCAGCCCACAGTAAGTCCGAGGTTGGAAGGCAATGTCCAAGGCGTAGTCGTCCAGGCCATGAAAAATACATCGGCACCTGCATGCATCGATGCTTTGATTTGTTTATAGGCAGGATGTGCTGCATTCTTGTCTTCCGCCAATGAAAAAAGGGCGACTGTAGAAGTATCTTTTACATCCTTGTAGGTGCCGGGCTGATTCAGTTCATGGGAACTCAAGCCTGTTCCTGCAGCCGGAGAATATGGTTGGATACTGACACTCTCGTACAGATATCCTTTTTCGTACAGTCTTTTCAAACACCACCACAGTGTTTCGATATAATTGTTTTCAAAAGTTACATAGGGTGACTTCAAATCAACCCAATATCCCATCTTGGTAGTGATCTCATCCCATTTGTCCTTGTACCTCAGGACTGCTTCCCTGCAATGTTGATTGTATGCAGCGACCGATATTTTTTTACCAATGTCTTCCTTTGTGATGCCGAGTTCTTTTTCTACACCCAACTCAACGGGCAGTCCATGCGTATCCCACCCACCCTTTCTTTTCACCTGAAAACCTTTCATGGTTTTATAGCGGCATACCATGTCTTTCAATGTTCTTGAAATTACATGGTGGATGCCCGGCATTCCATTGGCGCTGGGTGGACCCTCATAGAATACAAAGGGCTTGGCCCCGTTGCGTTGCAGGATGCTTTGGTTGAAAGCGTTCTCTCTCTCCCAGCTTTCCAATATTTCACGTTCGAAAGCGGGCAGGTTGAGTTGTTCAAATTCTTTGTACGAGCCTTGTTTCATAGAAGGCTGCAAAGGTAGAGAAAGTCCTCCTTACTGAAAACTGGCTGTGCCATTGGCCTGGTGGGCGAATCGGAAGGTGTAAAACCGCTGGGTTTTGAGCTTGATATCATCCGAAGCACTTGCAGCAGGAGTTGTACCACCCTTGTAATAATTGATGATTTCAACTTTTGCATAGTTGCCCTTTGCAGTTTTGATCACAAGCACCCTGCCTGGAATGGGTGTGATCAA
Source organism: Bacteroidota bacterium (assembly GCA_041183265.1). Lineage (GTDB taxonomy): Bacteria > Bacteroidota > Bacteroidia > Chitinophagales > Chitinophagaceae > Pollutibacter. Next base: position 20,574 of record JBEGMC010000098.1, on the reverse strand, counting down.
GTTGTTCACAGGGTCATATACATACCAGCCTTTGTTGCTGCCAAATGGGATGGCATAGGAGGCAGGGGCACTGTCTTTTCTAAACACAGAGTCTGGAGAGACGGTTTTTAATTCATCGTAGGTTCCTGTATATACAAACGCACCACCAGCGCCTGGACCACTGGTACCCGCATTGGTTAGAATGGAAGTCCCCCTGAAAGCAATGTCCCATTTGTTCGTATTCGAATCAGTTGAAGGAACAACAGTGTTGTTCTCGAGACTGTAAAAAGTATATTTACCAACACCTACGGGCTGACCATTGGATAATCCCACGATGGTATCTGCCACCAAATCTTTCACAACATTGGATGTAAGGGTGCTGTTGCCTGTGGGATTGTCGTCTTTCTCACATGCAACAAAGAGCAAAGAGGAAACTAACACAAAAGCAAAAAGAATCGACTTTTTCATGTTCACTGGTTTTATGATTAAAAATTAAATTGAATGTCTATATATCCCACCCTTCCTGGATTGCCGGGAAGGTTGATGATGTCTTTGTAGTTGAAAACATTGTCAACGCCCGCCATCAATTTGATCTGTTGTCTGATTTGAATGCCGGCACTGCAATTCAACTGTACATAACCTCTTGCAAATTCATCGCTGCGGTTGATCAAACCGTTTCCGTCCACATCCATCGTTCCCCATCTTCCCCTGTAGATCATTCTGCTTGTGGCGAAGAATCCTTTTGCGTGTTCGTAAAACAACTTCAAATTACCGCTGTGTTTGGATCTGAATGGGAGTCCACCGTATTCATTCAACCCCATCCTGGAAACCAAATTATTGGATGCATTTCTCTGAAATACTTGTCCACGCTTGATCGCATCGGTTACATCTTTGTCAGCTGTATACAAATACTGATAGCCTGCCTGGATGCTCAGCGTTTTATTGAACTGTTGGGAGACATTGATTTCAGCACCTTGCGTCATTGCTCTTTTCAAATTGAAATAACTGTAAATCTGTCCCCCGTTTTTCTTGAAGGCAATCACATCCGTTACAATCATATTGGACAAATCATTCCTGAATAGATTCAGGTTGACATGAAAGTTTTTTGGGTGTATGTATTTGATGCCCAGGTTCAGTCCACCCGATGTTTCAGGTTTCAGGATGGAAAGATTTGAAAACATGTCTGTTGTTTGCTCCAGCAATTGGGCGTCTGACATCCTTTTGATTTCACTCGTCGCCACTTCCGTTCCAAAAACAGAATACGCACCTGCAGCAAGGTTGGTGAAATTCAAGTAGAGTTGCCTAAAATCAGGAGCCTTGAATCCTCTTCCGTAAGATGCATTGAAAGTCAATTGCCGATTGAGTTTGTATTGAAAAGAGAGCTTGGGACTCATAACCGATGCATATGCTTTGTTGGCATCAAATCTTGCCCCACCAACAATGGTAAATCGTTCGCTCAAAGCATGCTCATGTTGTGCAAAGGCGTATATGATTTGATTTTGGCGCATGGTTGATAAACTATCATACCGATTGGAGCCCACTTGCTCCTTGATGATACCTGCTCCCAATGTCAAGGTTGATGTTTCGGTTGGATGAATATCTGTTTGTTGCTCCAGTCGTGCGAACAACTGATTGAACTTGTCATTGTAAGAACCATATGCATCTTTTACATCCAATTGCTGCAGCGCATTGAATCCGGTGATGTATCCACGCAAAACAGATTTGATTTTTTTATCTACTTGGTACTGGAGATAAGGAGTGAAATTGAACTCCTGATTTTTTTCAAATCCTTTTGAAACAATGGTGTTGCCCAGGTTCTGTACAGCAATGCTGTTGTCGATGTGCGAGTTATTGAAACGAAGTCCCGTTCCTGCTTTCCAACGATCAGATAGACGTTGATTGAGATTCAGTTGATGGGCTGCTTTCCAGAAAGGTTCTACTGTTTTTTGTACTGCGAACGGCTTGAGACTGTACCCCTCAGACCTGTTGTAATTGGATGCAATTTGAATGTCAGTGTTTTTAAACCTGCGTGAAACATTGATTGCACCGTCAATGCTACCAAATCTGCCGTACCGCAAGTTGGCGTCTGTTTTGTGTTGACCAGCACGATCCGTAATGATGTTGATGACACCGCCCATCGCTTCAGATCCGTACAAGCTGGATGAGGGTCCCTTGATGATTTCAATTTTTCTGATATTTCTGATGGTGATCCTTGAAAGATCAAGCACACCTCCTGTTCTACCAATCAAAGGCTCCCCATCCAACAAAATGAGTGTGTACTCCGAAGAGAGTCCCTGCATTTGAATCCCCTTCCCAAAATTATCAGTGATCACCAGGCCAGTCTGTTCAGCCATGATATCATTGAGTCGCAATGAGCCGCTCTGGTAAAGTGTTTTATTGCCGATCAGCGTGACGGGTATGGCAAGGTTGCCCATTGTTCTCGGCGTTCTTGTGGCAGTCACAACCACCTCATTCAATGAAGCATTGAAAATGGAATCGCTTTTGTTTTGAGAGATGCCTGCCAGCGGAAGAATAGAGATCACAACGAGAAAACGCCACATACCTGTAAAATCAGGTGCAAAATTCTATCTGCGGCGGTTCACCAACATCATGGAAATGTCACAAATCATCTCAGCGCATGATTATGACAGAAGAGTGACAAATGGAATTATTTTACAAGCAACTCGCAGGGTTTGAGTCCCGTGTGCTTTTTAAATGCAGTAGAAAAATGTGAAATAGATGAGTATCCCAGCATGGCGGAAACCTCAGAAACAGAAAGTCCTTTTTCATACAGCAAATACCTTGCATGTTCCATGCGCTGATCCTGATAAAAGTCAAATATGGTGGTGCCGAACATTACCTTGAATCCTTTTTTCAGGTAACATTCATTGATCGCGACTTTTCTGCTCAATTCTTTGATCGTGATTGGATCACCGATGTGTTGGAGCAGGATTTCACGTGCATGGATGATTTTCTCGCGCTCTTCATGGTACGCAAGAAACTTACAGGCAGGAACTTCTTCCTCCTGCATGGTGTTCATGGATTCCAATGTGTACAACAAAAGAATTTGTGTCTGTGCATTGATGAAAATATTTTCAACCGCATCCGCATACCGGTGGTTGAGAATAGAATCAATCGTGTGACGAATGCGTCCATTGATGAGAACCGGTCGACTGAAACTGTGCTGATATTTGAATTTCAGCAAGGCATTCAACTCGCTGTTCCTGTTTTCAGATTTGATCAGGTTATTCAGGTGCAAAGGCTCAAAGCGAAATTTCAACTCATCCATTGTACCTGTCTGTTCCACACACTGAGCATTGGGATTCAACTTGCATTCCTCACAATTCACGACGGATTCGCTGCAATATGTTCTACCACCCACACAAAAAGAAAGCGACAAAAAGCGCTTTTCCTCATTGGGATCGTAGTGATAGGTAAGGGTTCCCTGGTCGTTGACCGACATAGAGGATTGAACCTTGCGGCGGTGAATTTCCAGGTGCCAGGAACCAGGTATGTCTTTTCGCTTGGAAAAAATCAGGGGCAAGTCATCGAAACGTGACTTTTCAGCCATCAAAACCTCGGGAAATTCAGTTTTTGGGGTCATCCGGAAACAAAGATAAAGGCATATAACAACCTGTTCTAAAAATGGATCAAAAAAGCACGTTAAATATGTGGAAATCATCTTAAAAAACTGGTCATTTTTTGCCCCTTGAATTGACCCCCAACCCCCTTATTTTCAGTAGATTTGTGGACCTAAAAATTCTGCTGAAAAAATCAATTATGAGTACAGAAAATGAAGCGCAAATGGACCCCAACCAAAATGGTTATGGGGCGGACAGTATTCAGGTACTGGAGGGATTAGAAGCGGTTCGAAAGAGGCCTGCCATGTACATCGGCGACATCGGTGTAAAGGGTCTCCATCACCTGGTATATGAAGTGGTAGATAACTCAATCGATGAGGCTTTGGCAGGATACTGCAACAACATCATTGTTTCCATCCATCCGGATAATTCCATTTCTGTGCAGGACAATGGGCGTGGTATTCCAACAGGGATGCACCACAAAGAAAAAAGAAGTGCATTGGAAGTGGTCATGACGGTATTGCATGCGGGTGGAAAATTCGACAAAAATACGTACAAGGTTTCCGGTGGATTGCATGGTGTAGGTGTAAGCTGCGTAAATGCATTGAGTACCAAACTGCATGTAACCGTAAAGAGAGAGGGCAAAATTTTTGAACAGGAATACGAGAGAGGAGCACCCAAATATGCAGTAAGAGAAACGGGAAACAGTGAGGAAACAGGCACCCTGGTTCACTTCTGGCCAGATACAACCATCTTCACTGCCCAGGTATACAACAAAGATATTTTGGAAGGAAGGTTGCGCGAATTGGCTTACCTGAATAAAAAAATCCGCATCACCCTGCACGATCTGAGAGAGAAAGATGATGCGGGTAACCATTATCAACAGGAGTTTTATTCTGAGGGCGGTATCATTGAGTTTGTAGAGATGCTCGACAAAAACGGAAAGAGAAATGCATTGATTCCATCGATTGTATACATGGAAGGGCATGACGAAGCTTCCAATGTTGCCGTTGAAGTCGCCATGAATTACAACGACTCTTACAACGAACATATTTTCTCCTATGTAAACAACATCAATACGATTGAAGGAGGTACACACGTATCTGGCTTCAGAAGAGCCATTACAAGGGTATTTCAACAGTATGGGAAAAAACAGGGGTTGTTTGAAAAATCAAAGGTTGAAGTAGAGGGAGATGATTTCAGAGAAGGATTGAGTGCCATCATTTCTGTAAAAGTTCCCGAGCCACAGTTCGAGGGACAAACAAAAACCAAATTAGGCAACTCGGAGGTGATGGGTATTGTGGATGTAACCGTGTCACGTGTGCTCGAAGCCTACCTGGAAGAGAATCCGCGTGATGCAAAAAACATCATCAGCAAAGTAATTCTTGCCGCACAGGCAAGAGCCGCAGCAAGAAAAGCGAGGGAATTGGTGCAGCGAAAAACTGTTTTGTCAGGCGGCGGACTACCAGGAAAATTATCAGACTGCTCTGAAAGAGATCCAGAAAAATGCGAGCTCTTTCTCGTTGAGGGTGATTCAGCTGGAGGAACTGCCAAACAGGGAAGAGACAGAAATTTCCAAGCCATCCTTCCACTCAGGGGTAAAATCCTGAACGTTGAAAAAGCAATGGAACACAAGATCTACGACAATGAGGAAATCAGAAACATGTTTACTGCTCTTGGCGTAAAGATTGGAACTCCTGAAGACCCCAAAGCTTTGGATCTATCAAAATTGAGATACCACAAGCTTATAATCATGACAGATGCTGACGTAGATGGTAGTCACATTGCAACATTGATCCTTACCTTCCTCTTCAGATACATGAAAGAAATGGTAGAGCAAGGGTATATCTATATCGCACAACCACCTCTTTACCTTGTCAAAAAAGGTAAAGAACAATTCTATGCTTGGAATGAAGAGCAACGACGTGGATACGTTGAGCGATTGGGAGGAGGAAAAGAGGACAGCGTCAACGTTCAACGTTACAAGGGTTTGGGTGAAATGAATGCCAGTCAATTGTGGGATACCACCATGAATCCTACAACAAGAACACTGCGTCAAGTCAGCATTGAAAGTGCTGCAGAAGCAGACAGGGTTTTCAGCATGCTGATGGGTGATGAAGTGGGACCAAGAAGAGAATTCATCGAATCACACGCCAAATACGCAAAATTGGATATTTAGTGTATATTTAATCAACCATAAATTAAATCGCCATGTCAAACCCACATGCAATTACCGCCTACAACGTAAAAACCAAAGAAAAAAATGTACCCATGCAAGATGCTGTTGTCAGCAAAACGGAAAAAGGTGGATACATTGCAAAAGGTCACGATGGAAAGGGAAACAAGCTGACTTCACTGTTGAGTGAAGCAAAAGCCCTCGCAGCTATCGAAGCCGGAACAGCTAAAAAAGGTTGGTAATTCATCCAAGAGCTATAACAAAAGGCGGGTCGATACCCGCCTTTTTTATTTTACGCCGAAATTATTTTTTCGCAACCATTGTGTAGCCCTCTCCCGCTGATCTCCCTGCAGAATGATCTCCCCCTCCTTGGCTGAACCACCGGTACCGCAATGATTTTTCAATTTTTTTCCGAGCTCCTCGAGGTCATGCTCCTTTCCAACGAATCCCAACACAACCGTTACCGTTTTTCCTGCACGGTGTTTTGTTTCCAACATTACCCGCAAGCGCTGCTCAGATGGAGGCAGCGTTACAATTTCTTCGCCTTCTTCATTCAATTGAAAATGGGGATTTGTGCTGTACACCAATGCAGATCCTGACTTGTTCTTCTTTGACATAAGCGGCTTCTTATAACAGTTTCACAAAATGAATATACATGTAAATAAAGTAAATTTGAAGCATGAAAAACAGAAAATGTATCCTGGTTATCATGGATGGTTGGGGAAAGGGTAAAGTTGCCTCCAGCGATGCCATCCAACACGCACATGTACCATTCGTTCAATCTCTTTACGATCAATACCCCCATACAACGCTTACCACCTGTGGTGAGATGGTTGGACTCCCAGATGGACAAATGGGAAACAGTGAAGTGGGACACCTGAACCTGGGTGCAGGAAGAATTGTATATCAGGAACTGCAAAGAATCAATGTTGCCATCAAAAATGGATCGTTTCAAAAAAACGAAGTGTTGCTTTCAGCCATTCACTATGCACTGAAGAACAATAAAAAATTACACCTGCTTGGACTCGTCAGTGATGGCGGAGTGCACTCCCATACCAATCATTTGAAAGCCATCACAGATCTGTGCAAACAAGAGGGACTTGCCAATGTGTTCATTCATGCATTTACAGACGGCAGAGATACCGATCCCAAAAGCGGACTGGATTTCATCAAAGACCTTGTAAAACATCTTGCAGGCTCAACCGGTAAGTTGGCGACTGTCATTGGAAGATATTATGCAATGGACCGTGACAAAAGATGGGAAAGAGTAAAACTGGCTTATGATGCAATGGTCAAAGGAATAGGCGAATTTTCCAGCAATGCAGTGGATGCCATTCAACAATCATATGCAGAAAATATCACCGATGAATTCATCAAACCCATCATTCTTACAGATGAAAACAATCAACCACTGGCAAAGATTGAAGAGGGTGATGCTGTCGTTTGTTTCAATTTCAGAACTGACAGGTGCAGAGAAATTACCGAGGTGTTGACACAAAAAGATTTTCAGGAGTTCAACATGCATAAACTGAGCCTGGAGTATACCACCATGACTGAATACGACAGCACATTCAAACATGTGCATGTTGTATTCAACAACGATAACCTTACGCATACACTGGGAGAAGTGTTGGAACAACACGGGAAAAAACAGATCAGAATCGCGGAAACAGAAAAATATCCGCACGTTACATTCTTTTTCAGTGGAGGAAGAGAAGTCCCCTTTGAAGGAGAGAGCAGAATCATGGCTGCATCACCGAAGGTTGCAACCTATGATTTACAACCCGAAATGAGTGCGATTGAACTAACAGATAAAATTGTTCCTGAGATTGAGAGCAAATCAGCTGACTTCATCTGTTTGAATTATGCCAATGCAGACATGGTTGGACATACGGGAATTTGGTCGGCTGTAGTGAAAGCAGTTGAAACAGTAGATCAATGTGTAAAGAGAGTTGTTGAAGCTGCATTGACCAATGGATATACTGTATTCCTGACAGCAGACCATGGCAATGCTGATTACATGAAAAATGAAGATGGCAGTCCCAATACAGCCCACAGCCTGAATCCGGTTCCGCTTTTTATCATTGACAAAGAATGGAAAGGAGCAATAAAAGCTGGAAAATTGGGCGACATTGCTCCAACAATCCTCACATTCATGGGTATCCCCATCCCCTCCGAAATGACAGGTGAAGTACTGGTAGAACATGTGTAATATTTCAATAGAAATAAGAAAATATACATGCCTATTTCTGCTTGCAACAGGTTTCCACCTTGTTCATGCACAATCAAAAACCGACAGCAGTTTTCAATCAAAAGAGTTGGATGAAATTGTAGTGTCAGGCAGCAAATTTGCAGAGAAAAAGAAAAATATTGTTCAAAGGATAGATATCATCCATGCAAAGACGATTGCAAAAAACAATGCGCAAAACATGGGAGATCTGCTCGCCTCTTCCGGCAATGTTTTTGTCCAAAAAAGTCAACAAGGGGGCAGCAGTCCAGTGATCAGAGGATTCGAAGCCAGCCGGGTCCTGTTGATTGTTGACGGTGTTCGCATGAACAATTTAATCTATCGCTCGGGGCACCTGCAAAACATCATCACGGTAGATCAGAACATGCTCGAAAGAGTGGAGATACTAAACGGACCTGCTTCCACCCTATATGGCAGTGATGCATTGGGAGGAGCAGTACACATGATTTCAAAAAAACCCATACTCGCTGTTGACACCAACCAATCAATCTTCAAAGCAAATGCTTTTGCAAGGTACTCCTCTGCAAACCGGGAGCAAACCCTGCATGCGGATATCAATTGGGGCGGGAAAAAACTTGCATCGCTTACCAGTTTTACCTACAGCGACTTTGGAGATGTAAGCATTGGATCGAACGACAAAAAGGGATTTGAAAATTTTGGAACCAGACCATTTTATATACAGCCATACAGCACAGAGAAGCCTTACGATACCATTATAAGAAATCCGAATCCACGCATTCAAAAATTTACCGGATACAAACAGTTTGACTTCACACAAAAAATATTGTATCAACCAAGCGAGTCAATCAATCATACATTTAATATACAATTGTCAGGTTCTTCAGAGGTTCCCAGGTATGATCGTTTACAGGATATAAAAAGTGGCGTGTTGAGATTTGCCTCATGGTATTACGGTCCCCAGGAAAGAAAATTGATCTCATACCAATTGAACATCAAGAGCAAAAAGGGTCCATTCGAAGAATACAAAGCAACAGCCAGCTATCAGGACATTGAAGAAAGCAGAATTACAAGAGAGTACAAACGATACGACCGATTGGACACAAGATTAGAACGCGTAAAAGTCGCGGGATTGGTTCTAGACGCGGTCAAAAAATTCAACAAAGATGAGATTACTACAGGCATTGACTTGCAGGCGAATGGTTTGACTTCTACAGCGAACAGAAAAAATATGCTCACAAATGAGTTCTCCAAGTTGGATACAAGATACCCCGATGGAAAAAATACCATGCATTATGCTGCTGTTTACGTTCAGCATATTCATAAGTTCATACCCAATTTACTGATCCTGAATGATGGACTAAGAGCACAGTTTGTTTCATTGAGATCAAGCATTCTGGACAACTCATTTTTTAGACTTCCAGTTACAGAGGCAAATCAGGACAATTCATCGCTCACAGGAAATATCGGCATCGCCTATCATCCTGGCACCAAGACATCTGTTAAATTGGGATATGCAAGCGGGTTCAGGGTTCCCAATATTGATGACCTCAGTAAAATATTTGAATCCAATACTGCAGCCAGACAAGTAGTTATTCCAAATACCAACATCAAACCTGAATATACCAACAGCCTTGATCTTTCCTTTCAACAGCGGATATTACAATTCGCAATATTGGAAGGCTCTCTGTTTTACACACAATTTTCCAATGCCATTGTGAAAGCTCCCTTCCAATTGAATGGACAGGATTCCATAGACTATTATGGAATCAGAGCAGGGGTCATGGCCAACCAAAATGTCAACAGGGCCAGCATCAGGGGACTCAATCTGATGATGACCATTCAGTTCAACAAGCAACTTTCATTATTAGGCAGCTTCAATACCATCAAGGGCGCATTCAAAATGAACAGCAATAATCCTTCCACCGTATATGAGTTGCAATCAAACAATACATATGCATTGGTAAAAAGAAATGTGAGCAGCAAGCCACTGGATCACATTCCGCCGAATTATGGAAAAATTTCCATCCAATACGAGTCGAAACGATTGTTTGCGGAAATGTTCATGATGTACAATGGATGGAAAAAACTGGATCAATACAATCCGGATGGAGAGGACAATGCACAATACGCAACTCCGGTTGGGAGTCCGTCATGGCAAACCCTCAACCTCCGAATGGCATATGATATCAATCCCAAAGTGAAAATTCAATTTGCCTTGGAAAATATGCTGGATATCAATTATCGGTTTTTTGCATCAGGATTTTCAGCACCTGGCAGAAATGCAGTTATCAGCCTCAGAAGCACCTTGTAAATCAACATTTTATATTAGATCATCCTTCACTTTTCTTTCGAGCAGGAGAATTTGCAAAAAAGTCTTACATTCAAGAGAGGAATTTTTCCAAGCTATGACAGAAGAAATACTGATTCTAGGCTGCCAACAAAAAAATCCACAGGCACAGCAGGAACTGTACCAGCGTTACAGTCCAAGGATGCTCTCTGTTTGCTATCGATACGCCAAATCCAGAGAAGATGCAGAGGATATGTTGCAGGAAGGTTTCATCAAAGTATTTACCCAAATCAATCAATTCGAACAACGAGGTTCTCTCGAGGGATGGATTTTAAGAACGATCGTTCATACATGCATCAATCACCTGAAAAAATATAAAAAATTTTCCGAGCATGTTGACTTGCTTCATGCAGAAACACTGATAAGCAATGAAGATAATTTATCGAGCATGCTGCAGGCAAAACAAATCATAGAGTGTATCAGACAGCTTCCCATCGGCTACAGAACAGTATTGAACCTGTATGCGCTGGAGGGTTATTCGCACAGAGAAATTGGAAAGTTATTGGATATTGAAGAAAGTACCAGCAGATCACAATATACAAGAGCAAAAATGATGTTGGAAGAAATGCTTGTAAAAAAGCAAATCATGCAGCCTAAAAAAGAGAAAAGCAAGTGGCTTGTTCCTGTGAATGGCTAGCAGATCTGCATGTAGAAAATAGATGTGTTAATGAGAAGATTTGAAACAGATGAATTAGAGGAGTTGCTGAGGCAAAAAACGGATCAGTACTTGATGTACCCTTCAGAAAGGGTATGGAAAAATATTGAAAAAAATATCCAGCCCAGCCAAACGCTGACCATCGTTTCTGCCGTATTGCTGTTTTTATTGAGCGCAAGCATATCGGTTCTTTTCAATGAGCAAAAACTTTCAACGTTCACTCCACCCTCCGGACAATTGGCTTTTCAATTGTCTGAAAACAAATGGGAATCTACCCTTCCTCCCATTTCCATTCATGGAACGGCGCTCAACAAAAAGACAGAATCATATTTTGAGCAACACCGATTTGAAAAAGCAGTCAACCTGACTCTATCCAGCGAAACTGAAACGATTGAGCATCCACTTCAAACTCCCATTTTCACTCCTGTTGTCTTGGATAGAAAAGAGGTCAACCCCATCACAGCGCTTCCCAAAAAGCGTCCAGGTATTCTGCAAAGCATCTCTCATGTATTTGACAAGGCAAAACAAATTGGCAAAGAGGCTAAGTGGCAAATTTATTTCAGTCCCACCATGGGATACAGAACCTTGCGGGGAAGTTCATCCAGCTCCAATTATTTGTACAACTCATATTCCTTTAGCACCACATCTCTTTTCGCCAATACTGTCAAGGAAGCTGTCATTCACAAACCCGGAATGGGATTTGAAGCGGGTGCAGCACTTTACTACCCTCTCACCAAAAACCTGGGTATAAAAGCGGGACTCCAAGCCAATTACCAACAATATGAAATCTTGGCATCCAGAGGATATCCAGAGCTGGCAACCTATGGCATGAACAATGTTGGATTCTCAACACAGCCTATCAATGCTGTTTCCAATTATATCAATGGCAACAGCTTTACTTCATCCGTAACTCTTCGCAATGAACGTTTCATGATTTCAATGCCAATTGGCATTGATTACAAGTTGATCGGCAACAAAATGCTGCATTTCTCAGTCGCTTCTACGATACAGCCTACTTATGTGTTGAACAGCTCGGCATACCTGATTTCAACCAATCTGAGAAATTATGCCAAAGCCCCCAGCCTGAACAGAAGGTGGAACATCAATACCGGCATAGAAGCCAATGTACATTTTCAAAAAGGATCCTACAAATGGAGTGTGGGTCCGCAGCTGAGATATCAACTTTTGCACAGTTTCACCGACAGGTACCCCATCAAAGAGAATCTGTATGACATCGGCCTGAGGGTAGGCATCATGAAAACCTTCTGATACCCACAATTGATTCCCAAGGCATTAACTTTGCATCCAATCTAACCATTGGACAAGCAATCATTTATATCAATTCAATCTACACTTCCCAACGAACCGGGTATCTACAAATACTATGGAGCAAATGGAAAATTGATTTACATAGGCAAGGCGAAACAGATCAGAAAGAGGGTCAGTTCCTATTTTACAGCAAAAAATCAGTCACTCAAAACAAGAGAACTGGTCAGGCAAATCAAAAAAATCGATTTTACGATCGTCCCTTCCGAACACGATGCCTTGTTGCTTGAAAATGCATTGATCAAGCAGTTCAAACCAAGGTTCAATATTGAATTAAAGGATGACAAAACCTATCCATTCATTGTCATTAAAAACGAACCTTTTCCAAGGGTTTTTCTCACCCGAAGAAGAATCAACGATGGGTCTTCCTACTTCGGACCCTATACTTCCATCCATGCAGTGAGAGATTTACTTGAATTGATCAAGCAAACCATTCCCCTCAGAACCTGCCACCTGAATCTCTCTGCATCAGCCATTCAGAAAAAAAAATACAAAGTCTGCCTGGAATATCATTTGGGAAATTGCAAGGCACCATGTGTATCAAATCAATCTCTGGAAGAATACAACGAAGGAATTGAACAGGTAAAACACCTGTTGAAGGGAAATTTAAGTGGCATCATTCAAGATTATAAACAGCAACAAAAGAAATGGGTGGATAACTTGGCATTTGAGAAAGCATCCCTGATCCAACACAAGATCAACGCGCTGCAGCAATACAGATCAAAATCAACCGTGGTGAGTCCGAAGCTGGGTGACATGGACGTATTCTCCTTTGCAACGGAAGATGATATTGTCATCATCAGTTTTCTTGCTGTAAGAAACGGTACCATTGTCAATTCAGGAACCCATACTTTTAAGAACAAGGCAGACGATACCATAGAAGACATTCTTTCGCAAGGGATTTTGCACGTTCAAAGCAATCAGGAAAACAATTCAAATACAATTGTTTTACCGATGGATCTTGCATTTGGATTTGATGCATTTGATTTAATCGTCCCCAAGTCTGGCGAAAAAAAGAAACTGCTGGACCTTGCTCATGCGAATGCGCTTTATAGAGCAGGACAGGTTAGAAAAAGAAAAATGCTGCACCTGTCAGACGAACATGCTGATAAATTTGAATTACTGGAAAGGACAAAGAAAGCGCTTTCACTAAAGAGCACTCCCCTGCATATTGAGTGTTTTGACAATTCCAATTTCCACGGACAATATCCCATCTCGGCCATGGTATGTTTCAAGGAAGGAGTCCCCAGCAAGAAAGATTACAGGTTTTATCATGTAAAAACCGTGAAGGGCATCAATGATTTTGCCACCATGAAAGAAGCTGTCCACAGACGATACAGCGGATTGTTGAGAGAAGACGCTGCATTGCCGCAACTTGTTATCATCGATGGCGGAAAGGGGCAACTCAATGCAGCTGTAGAAGCGATTCAAGCACTTGGACTTGAAGGAACGATGACATTGATTGGACTCGCAAAAAATGTGGAAGAAATATTTTTTTACGGTGACAAAGAATCACTCAAGTTGCCATACAACAGTGATGTGCTCATGTTTATACGTTCCATACGCGACGAAGTTCACCAATATGGCATCAATCAACACAGGAGAACCAGAAGCAAGGGGACATTCAAAAATCAATTGCTGGACATTGAAGGAATCGGACCCAAGACAGCAGATGAACTGCTGATGCATTTCAAATCCGTCAACAACATCAGCCAGGCTACTGAAGAAGCATTGGCATCTATCGTTGGACTGAAAAAAGCACAGATTATTCTCAAATTTTTTAAAACCAAAAGGCCGGAATAAACCGGCCTTGATCAACAAAAATCAGATTAATTAATAAGACCAGAGGTCCTGTTCGAAATTGAATATTTTGCTTTTGATATTTTCTCCCTCCAGCAATTGCAGGATGTTGTCTCTTACATATTGCTTGATGAAAAGATCGTATGGGTTGTCGATGGTTGACTTTACAATTTTGCTGTCAAAAAATCTGCTTTCAAACAGTTCTTCCCAGCTCATTTTGCCACCAAAATTCTTGGTATTGTACACATCGTATTTTGCCAATACCGGTCTGATATCGGGATAGTAAATCCAAAACAACGGAGACTCACCCAAAAGATTTCCAGATTCATCCAGGTAAGTTTTCATGGGCGCGATGCCAAGTATGCGAACATACATTCTGGATGATTCTTTGTCAAACACCCACTCTTCTTTGATGCGGTATTTGATGATGTCCTCCGGATTGAAATCTCTGCAAACAAGAGAGTCCTTGAACACCCCTTTGGTCCCATCCGGATCTTTTGTCCAGTCAATCACTTGAATAGAGTCGCATTTGCCGGTGATCAATTCACCAACACGTGCAATTTGCAAAGGAGTAGTAAAGCGATCATCCACATTTGCATCAAATGCAGTCACATCACCATTTTTGATAGAGCGGAAAAGTATATTGATGAAACGCTGATTCCCGTTGTCTTCTTCAGCTTTGTATCTGAAGGGAAGATTGATTTTTTCTCTGATATCAATTTCTCTCCACACTTTGTGACGGTACCAAGCATCATCTTCTCTGATATGTTCATATGCCAGGGGAGTCCTGGTCTTGATCATGTTTCTCTCAATGGATGCGTCGTTTCTAAGAGAAACCTTCACAGAATCGAATGCGAATGGATCCTTCACAGGAGCTGCAGGAGCAGCTACTGGTTTGGTTGTATCTGCTGCAGGAGCGGTCATGGCAGCATCCGCCACCTGTACGGGCGTTGTATTTGCTTTTGCAGGAGCAGGTTTTTTTGATTTTGAAGTCGTGGTTTTTTTGGCAACAGGTTTTTTTGTCTGTGCCTCTGTATTCGCCAAAAAGACTGCGAAAACCGGTAACAACAACAACGAACTCAGCAATTTTTTCATGACAGCTTGTTTATCTTATTTCTTTTACTTCAAATTATAGGACAATCCTGAAGGGAGAACCCTCGTTCTTCCATCCGGACCCTTTACAGTGATATCGGTGATTGCCACCAGTGACCCTGGTTTCAAACGATTGATCAATGCAGCGGCAGCTCCTGACCATCTTGGTCCCTTGTTATCCACAGGCGCATAATCAGGTATGTCTGAGCTGAGTGCACCTACTCTGTAACTCACTACTTCAAACGGTGCATCAAATTCTGAATCTTCCAGTTTGGCGATGATACCACCCATTGCCTTGAATGAGGCTGATGGAACAGTGCCGGGTCTCAGGTTGCCAACATATGCAGTCGGGTTGGGAAGTTGCTTGACGCGAAATCCTACTTTTCCGACAGATTTTCCGTCGACCGTAATTGTTACTGTTTGGTCACCGTATGAGCCGGCAGCAGGTTTTACAATGTACTTGCTACCTCCCGCCTTGGTGATGGTTCCGGCGGAAAATTGTGCAGAAACCTTTTCGCTTCCTGCTCCTGCTGTGATGGTGAGGGGATTGTCAACACCTATGTACAGCACATTCATCTTATCAGCTGAGGCGGCTACTCCTGATGGAACACCCACTGTGTAGTTTACTTTTTTTGAAACAGTTCTGTTTTCACCTGTATTCGGATCAATAAAACTTACTGTTACATTCATGGATTTGGTTCCGGCTGCACCGACAGAAAATTTAGATTCAGCCACTCCACTTGCATTGACTGAAATTGATCTGCCATCAATGGTTACCACTGGCTTTACATTGGAGTTGAAAGCACCGAGTCCGGCTGTTACGATCATTTCCTCTCCGGGCATCAGATAATTGGAGCTGGTTCCCACCAATGGTTCAAATTTATCCAGCACCAGTTTTACAGATCCAACCTGATTGGCACAGAATGCAGCGGCAATATTTTCAGAGTTCTTGACATCGTTTTGAAACTTGGTGAGAATGGTCAATGCCGCAACAGTTGGCGTCATGTGAAAGTAACTGTTGATCCAATCCTTCACCTTGTCGCCTGTCAACGTATTTCCAGCATTTGATTTTGGAATTTCAAGCGTCAATGGCAACTTGGAACCTACCTGCTTGGCCAGGTCATTGTCAATTGCGAGCAACTTTACCCTGAACTCACCGAGCGCCTGATAGAGACTGGCACCATTGGGAGTGTTGGCAAAAAACCTGGTGGGTGCTTCAATATCATCTTCCTTGTATTCGCCCGTTGACTTGTCCAAGTCAGATTCTTCTTTCAGTCCTTGCTTGTATGCCTCAATTTTATTGTAAACATCTTCCGCCAGCACCCTGATCTGATCAGCTTTGGGCTTCCAGATGGCTGCCTTTTCGGAAGTCTTTGGATCTTTGAGCATTTCCTCAAAGTTGGCATAGATCGATTTGTTTGATTCGTTCAATACCTTGTTGGACCCACTCAAACTGAATTCAACGACTTTGAATGCATTTAATATTTCAGCAGACACGTTCAATGCAAGAAGGGCAGTCAACACCAAATACATGATGTTGATCATTTTCTGCCTGGGATCCTTGGGTAGTGCCATATTCTATGTTGAGAATTTCTTTAAATGATTGATTGGATTAACCTCGGCTTTGCATGGCAGTCAACATGTTTCCATATATGCTGTTCAAGCTGCTCAGGTTTTTGGCCAGCATGCCGATTTGTTCTTGGGTTTTCTTGGCATCGCCCGCACCATCTGTAAGTGACTGTGTGGCTTTTGCAAGATTTTCATAAAAGGCATTCATCATTTTAAGATGATTGGTCATGTCACCGATTTCAGATTCATAAATTTTGTTCAATGAACCCAGATTCTTGTTCAGGGTAGACATCTGCTCATGAAAAGCTTTTGAACTGTCTGCAGCGGCATTGAATTGCTGAAGCGATTGAGCAGTAT
Organism: Bacteroidota bacterium; assembly: GCA_041183265.1. Taxonomy (GTDB): domain Bacteria; phylum Bacteroidota; class Bacteroidia; order Chitinophagales; family Chitinophagaceae; genus Pollutibacter. The sequence goes on along the minus strand of JBEGMC010000098.1, from coordinate 3,483 downwards.
TTGCATATGCATCTTTTAAACCAACCAAGGCATTGGAAGCCTCATTGGTTTTATTGGTGAAGTTGGCAGATGCAGTTGCCATATCACCTACAGAAGCCAAACCGGCTATGGTAGTATTGAGTTTTGAAAAGCTCTCATTGAGTTTTTTCAGGTGATCAGGATTGATTTCTTTTTCAATCAATTTTTTGATCTCATCATTGGCAGGTGAGCTGTCGGTATTTTTTTTCAACGCTTCCGCAACCTCAGCCATTTCATTTCCTGCAGGAGGAAGAAATGCATACAAAAGAAAAATGGCTGCTTCTGTAAGCAAACCAACAGTGAGCATGAAATCAGCAAAAGATTTGTGAAGGAGCTTTGCCCATGCGCCAAAAATTACAACCGCCGCACCAACGCTGACAATCGTGTTTACTGTTTTTTCGAGTTTTTTTGATTGAAGAGCCATGTATGGGATTTTAGTAAGTTAAAATTATTTTTTGGCCATCGGTGGAAGGTCGATGACACAACGGAAACCTATATAAGACTTGGCTGTATCCTGGTACTCATAGACACGGGTGCTGTTTTGAAGGAAATATCCAATGTCCTTCCAACTTCCGCCTCTCACTACTTTTCTCTTCATGCGGGGAGGATCAGATTCCAAAGCGTTGTAACGGATATCCGGATTCATGTCGTTCTGAAAATTATATGCACCCTCATAATACAATGAGGAGGTCCATTCAGCTACATTGCCTGCCATGTTATACAATCCAAAGTCATTGGGCCAGTATGCATCTGCCCTAACGGTATAAAGACCACCATCCTCAGGATAGTTACCTCTTCCGGGTTTGAAGTTGGCAAGCAGACATCCCTTTTTGTTTCTCAGATATGGTCCGCCCCATGGGTAAGGTACCTGAGAGCGCCCGCCTCTTGCTGCATATTCCCATTGCGCCTCGGTTGGCAACCTGAAATCTGATTCCTGCACACGCCCTTTGGATTCTAAAAATGAATTGAGGTACTGGGTTCTCCATGCACAAAATGCATTTGCCTGCTTCCAGTTCACACCTACTACAGGATAGTTTCCGTAAGCAGGATGAGAGAAATATTTTTTGGCATATGGTTCGTTGTAGGAATAGCTGAAATCACGGATCCAAACAAGTGTATCCGGATAAATAGCAGTGCTGTCTCTTACAATAAAATTGCCTCTGGGTTGATTGGCGTTTTCACGCTTGGATGCTTCCCTGAGATCAAAAATTTCTGATTTGTACAACAGTTTTCTGATATCAATTTCTTTTTTACCGTTGATTCTATTGTCGGGCGTAACGATCAACGCACTGAGCTGCTCCTGCATTTTTGGATCGTTCCATTTGATGGCTTTTGCTTTCACCCAATCGATGCTGCTTGAACCATCAGGAAATTGCTTCTTATAATTCAAGACCGATGCTGCGATAGAATCTCTGACCCACAGTACAAACTGGCGATACTCATTGTTGGTGATCTCAGTAGCATCCATCCAAAAATCATTCATGGAAACCTGCTTGTTTCTTGCAGTGTAGGCAGAACTTAGGTCCTCATCTGATGGCCCCATGTGAAAAGTACCTGCGGGTATATAAACCATTCCAAATGGTCTGGGGAAAATGTATTTTCCACCCACCTCGGTGCCCTTGACTTGCCCATCACTGATGGGTGTTTTTTTGGACTTGCCCATGTTGCCGCAACTGCTGATGGCTGCTATGAACATGAGTGTTACAGTAAAATGAAGCAAAATGCCTTTCATTTTGATTTCCAGTTTAGTAAGCATACTGACAAATATATACCAAATTATAGTATGTAATTTTAACGTATTCAGTTAATAATGAAAATTTTAACAAGCTGAAAACAGCCCATTGAAACAGGTTCTAGAACGGGTATTTCAGGCGATTATTGCCTTAGCGGTCGGATGATTTTGTTAACAAAAGCTTAAGAGCATCTGCAGCGTCCTCAACAGGGGATAAACAGGCGTAATTCTGACAGACATAAAATTTGGATGCAGGGGTAACAGGTCTGTTTGCAAGCAAGGGGATAGAGGGATCGGATTCCTGTCCAATCAACATGACCCTGTTCGGCAAGAAACTGGCATGCATCTCCTTTGTACTGCTTAAGGCATCCTCTCCTATGACTGCCAACTCTCCTATGCCCTGTTGCAAGTCAACCCATAGACATCCCCATTTTCCGAAAGAGGTCGTGTATTTCAACAAAACGGGTTCAACTCCCCGAAGCATCTTGTTTGCTCTTTCCTTCCAGCTGGCCTGATTGAATACAATGCCCAATCGGGTGAGATTCCAAGCCATGATGCTGTTTCCACTGGGTATGGCCCCATCATACAAATCGATTTTTCTCACCATCACATCTTTGTGGCTATCGGATGTGAAATAGAAATACACTCCCTGTTCATCACTGAAATGAGCAATCACATACTCGGTGATTTCAAATGCAAGGCGGAGATCCTGCAAGGAGCCTGAGGATTCATGAAGCAAGATGAGGGATTGGATCAAAAAAGCGAGATCATCCAAAAATGCAGGAAACCTGGCTTGGCTGTTTTTGAAAGTATGTCGCCAGCTTTTCTGCTCCCTGTCATGAAACGTACGGATGAGAAATGAAATGTTGCTGCTTGCAAGCTCCTTCCAATCAGGCTGCTGGAAGACATTGGCTGCCTGCAGCAAAGCAGATGAGAGCAAGGCATTCCATCCTAAAATAATCTTGTCATCCAGTCCGGGTCTGACGCGACCCGACCTCTTTTGCAGCAATTGCTGCTTCGCTGTTGAAATCATTTCAGCGGCACGCTCAAGAGAAATGGCATGTCTTGCTGCCCATTCAGCCAGAGAGCTGGCGGCATACAGAATATTGCTGTGCTCCCAATTGCCAGCTGATTCAACATTGAAATACTCCCCTATGATTTCAGCATCAACTCCCACTGCAGCATCAAAATCCTTTTTGTCCCACACATAAAACTTTCCCTCAACACCCTCGCTGTCTGCATCAAGGGCTGCATAAAATCCCCCGGTCTGATCGAGCAATTCACGTTGTATAAATGCAACTGTTTCAACAACTGCCTGCTTGATTTCACCATCCTTGCTGATCTGATAGGCCTCTGAGAGCACCGACAACAACAATGCGTTGTCGTATGCCATTTTCTCAAAATGAGGCACCTTCCATTTGCCATCGGTCGAATACCTGCAGAAACCTCCTCCAACATGATCATAGATGCCGCCCCTCATCATCTTTTTCAAACTCAACAATGCTTGTTCAAGTGCAGGCTCATGGTTGAAAAAATGATAAAAACGAAGCAGCAATTGAATGGAATAGGTTTGCGGAAATTTTGGAGCGTGTCCGAATCCACCATCCAACCTGTCCGCCGCAGCCATGAGCTGTTGATAAATTTTATCAGCTTTTACATCAGTAAAAAGATCATCGGCATGGACATCCACATCGATGGCATTTTTGAAAACATGTTGGTTGCTCTTTTGCAGG
>JBEGMC010000097.1:0-93319 GCA_041183265.1 Bacteroidota bacterium | reverse complement strand
TGTGAATGAAGATCACAAAACCAATACTGCGGAAGACGTATTGTTATTCATCTATAATGAGTGTTTGCACAAAAAATCAAATTTCCTGAATGAAGCCAGCGCTTTCTGCAAAAGACTTGATGCAAAAAACAACATCGAATTTGATCTTTATACACAAAAAGTAAAGCAATACAATGCACTGCTTGTCAAACATAATATCAATGACCGTGCATTGTCATGCAATCCTGTTCATCCTGTGAAATTGGTTTTTAATGTACTCTTTACTGTTGAGTTGTATCTCTTTGGCAGCATTTTCTGGCTCATTCCGGGAAAGGTTGCGAAATGGATAGCTGACAGGACAGTCACACGCATTGATTTTTATACCAGTGTAACAACCGGTGTGCTTGCTTTCCTGTCTCTGTTTTGGTGGATTGCATGTACGTTGGTTGCTTTTTTGAATGGATGGCAGTGGCTGACCTTCCTCTTTGTTGTATCGCCCCTCATTGCTTATTCAACGATGCAATGGAAATATGATTTCAAGGATGTGATAGCATTCTACAATTGGCGGCGGTTGCAAAAAATGCATCCAGATACCGCTATTGAAATAGCTGCATTGAGAACTGATTTGTTGACTTAATCTTCTCTCAGCAGATCAGGACGTTTATCTTGGGTTCTGGCAAGGGCCTGTTCGTTTCTCCACTCTTCAATTTTTTTATGATCACCGCTCAACAGAACCGGAGGTACTTTCCATCCCCGAAACTCGTCGGGTCTTGTGTAAACAGGAGGGGCCAGGAGATTGTCTTGGAATGAGTCAAACAGTGCAGAAGTTTCATCATTCAACACCCCGGGGATCAGTCTACCAACGGCATCAACAATCACAGCAGCAGCCAGTTCACCTCCACTGAGCACATAATCACCAATGGATATTTCACGGGTAATGAAATGATCTCTCACCCGTTGATCAATGCCTTTATAATGTCCGCAAATGAAGAGCAATGTTTTTTTCATTGACAAAGCATTGGCAAGTCCCTGGTTAAATTTTTCCCCATCAGGTGTCAGGTAAATGACTTCATCGAATCCATGTTCGGCATTCAATTCTTCTATGGCCTTTACCAGTGGTTCACACATCATCACCATTCCGGCACCACCTCCAAATGGATAATCATCAACCATGCCGTATTCATTGACAGCCCATTTTCTCAGATGATGAACTGTTACTCGCAATAATCCTTTTTCTGCAGCCCTTTTCATGATGGAATGTGAAAAAGGACTCTCAAGCAATTCCGGAACAACGCTGATGATATGAATGTTCATGTGCCTAAAGATACATTCAATTGTTATCTGTGAAATCGTCCAAGTCTCTTCTTTCCTTTTTGGTGGGTCTGCCTATTTTGGAAAGTCTTTTTCCGGAATAAAAGCTGGCGGACTGAAAAGCTATTCTTTCGGTTTCTTCCGGTGGTGTAAGGTCTTCATAAAATTGAACAGCTTCTTTGTATTGGACCCTTTTTGGAAGCAACCTTACAACTTTGATGGTCCATCGCTTCTCCTCCGTCTTCACTTCATATACATCATTGATCCTAACGGTTCTCGATGCCTTGACTGCTTCGCCATTCATTTTTACTCTCCCTTTTTCACATGCCACAGCGGCAGCTGATCGGGTTTTGAACAGGCGAATGGCCCATAAGTATTTATCCAGCCTGAGTTTTTCGTTTTCCATTTTTATCTGCTCAATTCGGCGAAATACTGATGAAAATAAGGAATGGTTTCAATTCCCTTGTAGTAGTTTGCAAGATCATATTTCTCATTGGGGGAATGCAGGTTGTCACTGTCCAAGCCAAATCCCATGAATACAATTTTCACAGCCAGTTCTTTTTCAAACAAAGCACAAATGGGGATACTTCCTCCACCTCTTACCGGTACAGGCATCTTGCCAAATGTTTGTGCTATTGCTTTTGCAGCTGCTTGATAGGCTTTGGAATCGATCGGTGTCAGGTATGGCTCACCACCATGATGCTCACTCACTCGAACAGAAACTCCTGCAGGCGCTATTTTTTTAAAGTAATCGAGCAACAATGCCGTGATTTTTACCGATGATTGATTGGGCACCAAACGTGCAGATATTTTTGCAGATGCCTTTGATGGCAACACTGTTTTGGAACCTTCACCCGTATAACCTCCCCATATACCGTTTACTTCAAGCGTGGGACGTATACCAGTTCTTTCATTGGTTGAAAACCCTTTTTCACCATACAATGCATCAATGCCTAAATCAGCCTTGTATATTTTTTCATCGAAAGGTGCTTTGCCCAGCAGGTTTCTTTCTTCGGCTGTTGCTTCCAATACATCATCATAAAATCCCGGAATGGTGATGTGGTTGTTTTCATCGTGGCATGAAGCAATCATTTTGGCAAGTACAGTTGCCGGATTGGCAACAGCTCCTCCATATACACCACTGTGTAAATCGCGGTTGGGACCCGTTACTTCTACCTCGATATAACTCAATCCTCTTACACCTGTATCAATGGAAGGAGTATCCATGCTGATCATGGCCGTGTCGCTTATCAATATTACGTCGCATTTGAGAAGTGCTTTGTTGTTTTCAACAAATTTTGCCAGGTTAGGAGATCCTATTTCTTCTTCCCCTTCGATGCAAAATTTAATATTCGTCTTCAGTAAATTGTTTTGGACCATCAGTTCCAAAGCTTTTACATGCATGAAGAACTGGCCTTTGTCATCACAGGCACCTCTTGCAAAAATTTTGCCATCTCTGATGGTTGGTTCAAATGGACTCGTCTCCCACAGTTCCAATGGGTCTGCAGGTTGTACATCATAATGACCATATACGAGCACAGTTGGAAATGAGGGATCCACCATCTTTTCAGCATAGACAATAGGGTGGCCATTGGTTGAAAAAATTTCAGCACGATCTGCGCCGGCATCCGTGAGACTTTTCTTGACAGCCTCAGCACATTCTATCATGTCTTTTTTATGTTGACTGTTTGCGCTCACCGAAGGGATGCGCAAGAGGCTCATCAATTCATCCAAAAATCGCTCTTTGTTTTGTTCCAAATATTCCTTCATAAGGGATGGTTTTATGTGTATTTAATACACGATAGATTCTTTAAAATTTTTATCAAAAAATTAGAATAAGTAAAAAACCTACCTATATTTGATCCACGATTGCGTGTCATATTCAGCCTTTGTACATCTTTACTGATGCGACAAAGGCTGATTTTTTTAGCCCAATACAATCAGGCGCTCCTCCACTTTTTTCCAATCAATCACATTGAACCAATGGCTGATGTATTCCGCCCTTCGGTTTTGATATTTCAAATAATAGGCATGCTCCCATACGTCTAAACCTACCAGAGGAATCCCCTTGATGCTTGAAACATCCATCAGTGGATTGTCCTGATTGGGTGTTGATCCGATTTGCAATAATTTCTTTTCATCCACATAAAGCCAGGCCCATCCGCTGCCAAATCTGCTCATCGCTGCTTCACTGATTTTGGATTGGAAGTTTTCAAAGCTGTTGAAACTGCTGATGATGGATTGCTTTAATTTACCATCATGGAGCGTAGATCCACCCGGTTTCATCGTTTTCCAAAAAAATTCATGGTTGAAATGCCCACCTCCATTGTTTCTCATTTTTACACTGAAGCTTGAAATTTTCTGAAGCACCTCTTCTATGGAGAGTTGAGCACCTTTGAATTCAGCTGCGGCTGCCTCATTTAAATTTTTGGTATAGGCCGAAGCATGTTTGGTGTAGTGAATCTCCATTGTCAAAGCGTCTATATGCGGTTCAAGTGCATTGAAAGCATATGAAAGCGGGGTTTGAGCAAAAGGGAGCGCCTGGGTTTCGTTGGCGAACAGTTCACTGGAAATCAATGAATGGGTTCCCATGGCCAAACCAACGCCCATTGTTTGTTTGATAAAAGTTCTTCTTGGTGTATGCTTTTTCATGATCTATTGATTGATGGAAATGACAGATTGTTTTTTAGAAAAATACGATTTGATTGATTTGAAAAACCTGAAATAGAATTCATTGTTGAAAAGTTGCGAGTCATTCATGGCTTTTACAACAAGAAAAATGCCAACGGGGAGCAAAGCCAGCGATGAAAGCCAAATTCCCCAGAACGGCGACATCAATTCCTGTCTCACAAATTTCTCTCCAAAAACGTTCAACAAATGAAAGATCAGGAAGAATACCACTGCAACAACCAAGGGCATGCCCAATCCCCCTTTTCTGATGATAGCCCCGAGTGGAGCACCAATCAGGAACAATACAATACAGGCAAAGGAGAAAGCAAATTTTTTATGCCACGCAACATGATACATGAGCATGTCGTTCTGTCTTTGTTTGTCTTCATACGCAATCAGATCCAACGCGTTTTTAACCAGGTTGATTTTGTCTGCAGCCTTGGAATATGACATGGTTTTAACGGAATCCGGCAATAGGGAGGCATAGCTTTTTGATTTTGCTGGAATGGTTGCCGTGCTCACAACATGATCAGTGCCTTTCATAAAGATGGGGGCAGAAGTAAAATAGGTGTTGACTTCTTTAGGAATCCTTTGGTATTTGATTTCAGTTAGTATTTTTTGAATGGAGTCTGATGAATGGTTCAATTGATCTACGTTCAACATGTTGTAACTCCCCTTGAAAAGACTGTCAGGTGTCTTCATCATGTTGAAGCTGCTCAAATCAAATACCTTTTTGTATTTCTTGAATCCCAGTCTGTAAAATTCAGTTGCCGTTGTATTGTATGATCCTTTTTCCTGGTACCTCCATCCATTTTCCAAATCAAATTCCAGAAACTTTTTATCGTCGCTGATGTGCATCCTTCCTTTTTCTGCGATGATGATGTTGTCCTGGAGCACAAATTGATTCTCAAAAATGATGATATTCTTAATGCCATTTCCATCTTTGTCCTTTTCTCCAATTTTGATCGCATATCCTGGAATTTTGTCATAGAAAATTCCTTCTTTGATATCCAATGCCGGTTTTGCTACGCGAATATCATAGAGCATGGTAGCAAATTTCAAATTTGCTACTGGCATCACGTAATTCGCAATCAGGAATGCAAACATGCTCAGCACAAAGGAAATGATCAGCAATGGTCGCATGAACCGCATCAAAGAAATACCAGAAGATTTGATTGCAACCAATTCGAAACTTTCGCCCAGGTTTCCAAAAGTCATGATGGAGGAAATCAATATGGAGATGGGAAGTGTGTAAGGCATTACAGTGGTGGATACATAACCTGTAAGTTCGGCAATGTAGCCCAATCCGAGTCCCTTGCCAACCAAATCATCGATGTACTTCCAAAAGAATTGCATCACCAGCACAAACATTGTGATGAAGAAGGTCGCGATGAATGGACCAATAAATGATTTTAGAATTAATCTATCGAGTTTTTTGATCATCCTCAATTTCCCAACCGGTGGAAAAGGTCATGTACCTGTACATCCCATAGACGGGTTTGATCTGCAATGTCTTTTTTTTCAGCAAAGTCTTTGATCACCAAAATGGTTTGTCCACTCACTTCGGTTTTTTCAATTGCAAATTCGAAATATTCGTTTTTGGCAGCATGCAGCCATCTGTATCGGATATATTTATCTTGCTCAACACCAAGCAATTCTGCTTTGTCTGTGGATCCATTCCAACTGAAACTGAAAATATTGTCTCTTTCATCTACGCGGTCTGCAAACCATTCTTGCAGTCCTGCAGGCGTAGATAAAAATTCGAACAAAATGTTAGGGGAGCATCGAACAGGGTACTCTACGGAAAATAATTGTTTACTCATTGAAATTTAAATTGAACGCATTTCTTCATCACATCCATGCACCTTGCAATGATAGAAAAATATCGGAATTGAAAAAATATAATTTAATCTTTCTTTCCAACTTTTTCATCGGGATTATCCCCATGGATGGTTTGCCCCGACAAATTAATGAATATCAGCACTTTGCGTCATCGTGTGATAGAAAAATGACAGTATTTTGATTGATTTAACAAATCCTTCAAAGTGTTAACGCATCGGCTTCAAGACGGTTCAATGTTGTCCTGATGGGATGGTAATGCTTAATTTTGCAAACATTTTTATTGGTTCCAATCAAAAGCAAGCAGCATGTTTGAAAATTTAAGTGAGAAAATAGCTTCTGCATTCAAGCAAATCAAAGGCGAAGGAAGGATTACAGATTTGAATGTAGCCAATACAATCAAGGACATCCGCAAGGCATTGTTGGACGCCGATGTCAATTTTAAAATTGCCAAGGAATTCACCGATAAAGTCAAAGAAAAAGCAATTGGACAAAAAGTCCTCACAGCAGTAAGTCCCGGTCAGTTGATGATTAAAATCGTTCAGGATGAACTCACAGAGCTGATGGGTGGACGGGCGAGCAGCTTCGAAATCAATGGGAATCCGGCGGTCATTTTAATCGCGGGACTCCAGGGTTCGGGAAAAACAACTTTCAGTGGTAAACTCGCAAATTATTTAAAGTCACAAAAAGGAAAATCACCCTTGCTTGTTGCGGGAGATGTTTATCGTCCGGCTGCTGTAGATCAGTTGAAGGTATTGGGAAACCAGATTGGTATTGATGTGTATGCGGAACCTGACAACAAGGACCCCAAGAAAATTGCTGAAAATGCATTGCAGTACGCCAAGTCCAACAACAAGAATGTGGTGATCGTGGATACTGCAGGTCGTCTGGCGATCGATGAGGAAATGATGAACGAGGTAGCCGGACTCAAAGCATTTCTCCAGCCACAGGAAATATTGTTTGTGGTAGATGCCATGATCGGACAAGATGCTGTCAACACAGCAAAAGCCTTCAATGATCGATTGGATTTTACAGGTGTTGTCCTGACCAAATTAGACGGTGATACAAGAGGTGGTGCGGCCTTGTCGATCAAGTATACCGTTCAAAAACCCATCAAATTTGCAAGCAGTGGAGAAAAGATGGAAACACTGGACGTGTTTTATCCTGAACGGATGGCCCAACGTATTTTGGGAATGGGAGACATCGCTACACTGGTTGAGAAAGCACAGGCACAATTTGATGAGGAACAAGCCAAGAAATTAGAAAAAAAGATCAGGAAAAACCAATTTGACTTTCAGGATTTTCTTGATCAACTGCAGCAGATCAAAAAAATGGGTAACCTCAAAGACCTGATGGGCATGATTCCAGGAATGGGGAAGGCCATGAAGGATATTGACATCAGTGATGATGCTTTCAAGGGGGTGGAGTCCATCATCAAATCAATGACCCCTTATGAAAGATCCAATCCGGATATCATCGATCAAAGCAGAAAAAAGCGCATTGCCAAAGGCTCTGGAAGGGACATGAATGAAATCAATCAGTTTTTCAAACAATTTGAGCAAATGAAGCAAATGATGAAAAACATGAACAATATGCCTGCGCTGGGAAGGATGGGCAGAAGATGATTTTAGGCAATTAACATCAATGATTTTGTCATTTTCGCCATAAATCGTATATTTGCGGTCCGAAAATTTATTGATCACCCACTAAAAATTTTAATTTTTTATGGCTGTTAAAATCCGACTCCAAAGACACGGAAGCAAAAAGCGTCCTTTCTACTTCATCGTTGTAGCTGACTCTCGTTCTCCTCGCGATGGAAAATTCATTCAGAAAATTGGTACCTACAATCCGCTTACCCACCCGGCTACTGTTTTGGTGGATCGCCAAAAAGCATTGGACTGGTTGAACGATGGTGCCCAGCCTACTGACACTGTGCGCAAAATCCTGTCTACCAAAGGTGTGTTGTATCTCAAACATTTGCTTCGCGGCGTGAGCCTGGGTCTTTTCGACCAAGAATCAGCCATGGCAAAATTTGAATCATGGCACCAGGAGCAAGAATCTAAATTGAGAGACCGCCAAGAAGCTGCTGCGAAAGAACGTCGTGCAAAGCGCATGGAAGCTGCTAAACCAAGACCAAAGAAAGTGGCTCCAGCTCCAGAGGTTGAAGCAGATCAGTCATCTGCAGAAGCTGCACCTGCTGCTGAATAATACATTTACAATGATTTATGAAGCCTCGTTTACAACGGGGCTTTTTTTATGATGGATCAGTATGTTGTCATAGGGAAGTTCATAGCCACTTTTGGTATCAAGGGAGACCTTGTTTTAAAACATCACCTGGGCGCTGGACTCGATACCGAAGCATTGAAAACGGTTTTCATTGAAGAGAAGTCAGGCCGTTTCATGCCCTATTTCGTTGCAGCCGTAAAAAATAAAAATGCTGAGGAGGCATTGATTCAACTTGAAGGGGTGGATGCTCCAGAAAAAGCCAAAGTATTTTTGCGCAAACAGGTATGGCTGCCTGAACAAGATGTAAAAATCCAGGCAGCGCAGCATGCACCTATTTCATTGCTGGGATTTGCAGTGTATGATGAAAAGAAAATGCTCGGTAAAGTTGTTGAAGTGATTGAACAGCCCATGCAGGTTTTGCTCAGAATTGATTACCAGGGAAAAGAAGTGTTTGTGCCGCTGAACGAAAGCACCCTGCTGAAGATTGAACACAAAAAAGAAAAAATAACTGTTCGTTTGCCTGAGGGACTCCTCGATATTTATATAAATTGACATGCGTTTTCACAGGCATGTCACAGCAACACATCCATATTGCACACTTTGACCTCGATGCATTTTTTGTATCGGTGGAAAGAATTTTGGACCCATCACTGGTGGGAAAGCCCTTGATCATTGGTGGTTCAAAAGAAAGAGGTGTTGTCAGCACTTGCAGTTATGAGGCAAGAAAGTTCGGTGTTCATTCAGCCATGCCCATGGCAAGAGCACATGCGCTTTGTCCGGACGGAATTTTTTTAAAGGGTTCTCGCGGACAATACAGCAAATTTTCAAACTGGGTCACGGAAATCATATCAGCAAAAGCTCCATTGTTTGAGAAGGCTTCGATTGATGAGTTTTACATTGATCTGACAGGTATGGATCGTTTTTTTGATCCACTGCGATGGACGATTGACCTGCGGACAGAAATCATGGAAACGACCCGTCTTCCCATTTCATTTGGATTGGCATCCAATCGCATGGTGGCAAAAATTGCAACCAACGCTGCCAAGCCCAATGGATACATTCAGGTATTGCCGGGAAAAGAAAAAGAATTTCTTGCACCTCTTGGGGTTGGCAGTATTCCGGGAGTAGGAGAACAGATGCTGAAACGAATGCACGAATTGGGAATTATTACCATTGGTGCATTGGCAGCATATCCTTTACATCTGTTGGAGTTGAATTTTGGTGCATACGGAAAAGTACTTTCAAGAAAAGCAAATGGCGAATCCAATGCTGAAATACACAGTTCTTATGATGCAAAGTCTGTATCGACAGAGCAAACCTTTTTCGAGAACCAAAGTGAAATGGATGTCCTGGAATCAACCCTCTTGCGCATGTCTGAAAAATTAGGATATGAACTCAGGAGAGATGAAAAGTCAACCAAATGCATCGCTGTAAAATTGAGGTATCCTGATTTTCAAACATATTCAAAGCAAATAAGTATTCCACCAACATCTTTTGATGATGAAATTTTTCAAACGGCTAAATTGCTGTTTCATCAACTCTATGATCCCCGACATCCACTCAGGCTCTTAGGTATCAAATGCAGTGAGTTGATCAATGGTGAGGTGCAGACAAACATGTTTGAGAACAAAGTACAAAAGCAGCAACTGTACAATGCCATTGATGATGTAAAGATCCGCTACGGGAGGGACGCGTTGGGCAAGGCTGGAGGGGAGCAACATTAAAAGTCTACTTATTTTGTAGAGTAATAATAATAGCTTATTTTTGTAAAAACAACTGATATGGGTTTGCATTTAGGAGACGAGGTTCCAAATTTTACAGCACAGACCACTGTGGGCGAAATTGATTTTTATGCATATCTGGGCGATGCTTGGGGAGTTCTATTTTCCCATCCTGCGGATTTCACGCCTGTCTGCACCACCGAATTGGGCAGAACAGCATTGCTAAAGGAGGAATTTGCAAAGCGCAATGTAAAGGTACTTGCAGTGAGTGTTGATCCGTTGGAGAAGCACAATGCTTGGTTGGCTGATATCAATGAGACCCAACATTGCACAGTAGATTTTCCCATCATAGCCGATGAAGACAGGAAAGTTGCACAGTTGTATGACATGATTCATCCAAATGCCTCAGCCACTTTTACAGTGCGCTCGCTGTTTGTGATTGGTCCGGATAAAAAGTTAAAACTCACCATCACATATCCTGCCTCCACCGGCAGAAATTTCGCAGAAGTACTGCGTGTTATTGATTCACTGCAGCTCACCGCACAGCACAGTCTTGCCACTCCGGCTGATTGGAATCGTGGACAAGACCTCATTGTTGTTCCCTCTGTTTCAACCGAAGAAGCTGTTATCAAATTTCCAAAGGGGGTCAAGGTTGTCAAGCCTTACTTAAGATACACGCCGGAACCATAAAGTATTGACTACCTTTGCAGCATGTCACATGCAGCAAAGCAGAACATACGTAATCTGAGCAAGCAACAAATTGCTGAATACCTCGAAGGCATAGGAGAAAAGAAATTCAGGTTGCAACAGATTTGGGAGTGGTTATGGCAAAAACATGCATTCGATTTCCAGTCCATGTCCAATCTCTCCAAAACCCTCAGGGCGCAACTGGAGGATTCATTTTCATTTCCCTCCTTGAAGGTCAATACAACCCAGTACAGTGAGGATGGCACCATCAAAGTGGGATTCAAAACATTTGATGGCCATTTGGTGGAAGGGGTGCTCATTCCTACAGAAGAAAGGATTACCGCCTGTGTTTCCTCTCAAATCGGGTGCAGCCTGAGTTGTAAATTTTGTGCCACCGGGTACATGGAGCGAAAACGCAATCTAAATTTCGATGAGATATATGATGAAGTAGTTTTGTTGAATCAGCTTTCTTTCAAACATCATGAAAGGAAACTGACCAACATTGTTTTTATGGGGATGGGAGAGCCTTTGCTGAATTACAGAAGTGTGATGGGTGCAATAGAGCGGATTACCGCAACAGATGGGTTGGCTATGAGTCCACGCCGCATCACCGTATCCACTGCAGGCGTGGCGAAAATGATCAAGCAATTGGGCGATGACAAAGTCAGATTCAAGTTGGCATTGTCCCTTCATGCTGCAAATGATAAAAAGCGTGATCAGATCATGCCCATCAATGAAACCAATGATCTGAAATCACTGATCGAGGCGCTGAATTATTTTTATCAGAAAACCGAAAATGAAATCACACTCGAGTACATTCTGTTTGACAATTTGAATGACTCCTTTGAGGATGCTGCAGAACTTATCAAGATATACAGACAAATACCTGCCGATTTGGTGAATATCATTGAGTACAATCCCATCGATTTCGCAAAATTCAAAAAACCAACAGAAGAAAAAACTGCAGCATTCATGGAATACCTGGAAAAAAACCGTGTCAATGCCAGGCTGAGAAGAAGCAGGGGAAAAGACATCGATGCTGCATGCGGGCAATTGGCCAATAAATAACCGAAGGGTTCAGTTAAATCAATACAACTCACATGAAACGCACAGATAATTTTTCAAAGTTCGCACCAAAGAAAAAAAACAGTGCTGTAAAAGAAGCTTTTCGTCAGGAGAAAAAGAAGTGGAAAAAAGAGCGGTCTGAGGCAATCGAAAAGAAAAAAGAGGCATCGCGTGTGACTGTTTCTAAAAAAGCTGAAAAGCCATCATCGATTTCTGTCAGAAAACTGGATAAAACCATGCCGTTGAATAAATACGTTGCACATTGCGGTATTTGTTCAAGGAGAGATGCGGTTCCCATCATCAAAGATGGTAAAATCAAGGTGAATGATGTTGTGGTGATTGAACCTGGATTCAAAGTTGCACCCAATGATTCAGTTTACTATTTGGGTAAAAAAATTCTTCCTGAAAAAAATCTGGTCTATGTGCTGCTCAACAAGCCAAAAGACTATATCACGACGCTCGATGATCCTCAGGGAAGAAAAACAGTGCTTGATCTCCTGAAAGGCGTTGCCAACGAGCGGATTTATCCCGTTGGCCGACTGGATCGAAACACGACGGGTGTGTTGTTGATAACGAATGATGGTGATCTGGCACAAAAACTTTCGCATCCATCCAACGAGGTAAAGAAAGTTTATGAGGTAAAATTAGACAAGCCATTGACGAAAGTTGATTTTGAAAAAATACTCAAGGGACTCCATTTGGAGGATGGATTTGTAAAAGCAGATGCGCTTGCTTATGCAGACCCCAAAGACAAATCCGTTATCGGAATCGAATTGCACAGTGGTAAAAACAGGATTGTCAGGCGGATGTTTGAATTTCTTGGATACGATGTCAGAAACCTCGACAGGGTCATGTTCGCAAATCTGACCAAGAAAAATGTGGAAAGAGGAAAATGGAGAATGCTCAATGAAAAAGAAATTCGCTTGTTGAAATTCATGAACAGCTCTTTTCTAAAACAAGCCAAACATTAAGCATCAGCCTTCCATATTATTTGAAAACAGTGAGTTGATTGCTGTAAATAAACCATCCGGCTGGCTCTCCATTCCCGACCGCCATGACCAAGAAATCCCTTCTGTCAGAGGATGGCTGGAAAAATCATATCCACATATTTTTGTTATACACCGCATTGACCGTGACACAAGCGGATTGCTGCTCTTCGCAAAGACTGATCAGGCACATAAATATTACAATCAGCTTTTTGAACAGCGTGCAGTGAAAAAAATATACATGGGACTCGCCATGGGTGCTGTCATGCAAGAAGAGGGTACCATTGAAATGCCTATTGAGCAACATCCAGCCATTCCTGGAAGAATGCGTATAGGTAAAAATGGTAAACCATCTGTAACGCATTTCAAAGTAATTGAAAGACTGAGAGGTTACACATGGATGGAATTTGATCTTGAGACTGGCAGAACCCATCAAATCAGGGTACACATGAAACACCTGGAGCACCCGCTTGTATGTGATCCGCTCTACGGTTCAGCGGATCCTGTTTTGCTCTCAAGTTTTAAGAAAAAATTCAAGTTATCAAAGGATGCTGCATCTGAGAAGCCACTCCTGGACAGATTGGCATTGCATGCATCCAGCATTCAGCTCAAGGGAATGGATGGAAAAGTAATAAAATTAGAAGCCCCTTTGTCCAAAGACCTACAGGTTGCTTTGATCCAGCTCAGAAAATTTGCTAAAGGCTGAGCAGGGATGGAAGCGATGCGGAAGGAACGGTGTCCTGTTTTCCTGTTTTCAAATTTTTCAATGTAACAGTATGCTTTGCCAATTCCTCTTCACCAATGATGATAACATAGGGGATCATCTTCTTATCTGCATACTTGAACTGCTTGTCAAATTTCACTGCCTCATGAAATATTTCACATGAAATTTGGTGATTTCTCAACAAGGTGGCAGTGTTGATCAAATGACTGGTATCAATGCCTGTATTGAAGATCAATGCAGTTGTACCTGCCTGAAGATATTCCGGAAAAACTTTCAGCTCCTCCAGTACATCATATATCCTGTCAACGCCAAATGATATTCCCACTCCCGCAATACCCTTTACACCAAAGAGTCCTGTCAGGTCATCATACCTTCCGCCTCCGCCAATGCTGCCCATTTCTACACCCAATGCCTTTACCTCAAAGATGGTCCCGGTATAGTAATTGAGTCCCCTTGCAAGCGCGGGACATACATATATATTGGCAGATGGCATTGTTCGATTCACAGCTTGCAGTATTTCGACCATTTCACCGATACCTTCATGGGCGCAGTCGATATCTCCCAACAGGGTTGAGAGTTGCTGGATGGATGTTTGGTTGTCACCTTCAATAGAGATGTATTTTTCTACAATGGCAATTTGCTCTTCGTTGAGTCCTCTTTCACCGAGTTCTTGTTTGACCTTATCCATTCCAATTTTATCCAGCTTATCGATTGCAATGGTGATGTTCATCATGTGGGATGCGCCACCGCATTTTTCAGCCAGCGCCTGCAGAATTTTTCTGTTGTTGATATGTATTTCAACCGGCAGAGAGAGTTTTGCAAAAACAGTTGCATAGATCAATGCAAGTTCAATTTCATGCAGCAAAGAACTGCTCCCTGCGATATCCGCATCGCATTGATAAAATTCACGGTACCGGCCTCTCTGGGGTCTGTCTGCACGCCATACAGGTTGCATTTGGTAACGTTTGAAAGGGAAAGTCAATTGTCCCTGGTTCATTGCAACATATCTTGCAAAAGGGATGGTCAGATCGTATCTCAACGCTCGCTCGCTGATTCCTTTTGATGTTTTTCCCTGTAATACAGTTTCAAAATCTTTCTGTGCAGTAGTATGCTTTTCTGGAAGATGTAGTCCGTTGTTCAGTATTTTGAAAATCAGTTTGTCACCCTCATCTCCATATTTACCCATGAGCGTTTCTATGTTCTCCATGGCCGGTGTCTCCAAGGGCTCGAATCCATACAATTCAAAAACACTCCGGATGATTCCGAAAATATAATTGCGTTTTTTGAGAACCGCAGAAGAAAAATCTCGCGTGCCTTGGGGAAGAGAGGGCTTCATGCAACGAAGTTAAGGCTGTTTTATGGATGTATATTCCTCAATTAATTGATCACATGCCTTGTCGATCAGATCAAATACCTCATGGTATGCAGCTTCAGACCTTGACCATGGATCCGGTACATCCATTCCAGTTCCGGGAAAAAGGAAATCCAGCATCAACTTTGTTTTGCCGGCGGAAAATTTCATGCCGGATATCTGTTGCATATCCTGCAACACGTCATTTGCCATTGGTACAATCAAATCAAAATTTTCATAATCTATTGCACGAAAAGGCCTGGAAGTTTGTCTTGAAATATCGATGCCATTCAATTTTGCAACTTTTTGAGACATGTAATGAGGGGACTCACCATTGTGATAGCCATTGGTACCTGCAGAGTCTACATACCATTCCAATCCGCGTTTCTCACATTTGTGGCGGAGAATGCCCTCTGCAAGGGGACTCCTGCAGATATTTCCCAAACATACCATCAGCACTTTCATTGCTCAAATTTGAACAAATGTAGGAGCAATGCATGATTTTATTTTTAAAACAATAAGCATAAATGCAAGTAAATTAAAGGATGTGACATCTATTCATTGCTGTGAGATTTCATAAATTGCATTACATACCTGCATATGATATCCAACAATTTCAGAGAAAACGAAGAAAAACGTCAAAAGGGATTCAAGGTGATATATGATTACACCATGGGGGTTTTATGGTTTGCCGCCGGCTTGTTTTTTTTGTTGAATAAATACCTGATCCAAGGACTGGCATTTGATTCCCTTACATCCTCCATATTTGGCATTGCTTGTCTTTGTTATGGCGTATTCAGGTTGTACAGAGGTTTTGCGGCCAAAAAATAAAAACATGCAGTATTTTTCATACATCGCTTCATTCATCATGCTCTTGGCGGGTATCTCTTGTTCATCAGACGGAAAGAAAGCCAAAGTGATTTTGGGAGATGATACCCTTACCACCGGTACCATCCACATCAGTGTGGATGAGAGCTTTGCTCCCATCATTGATTCTCAGATCAAGGTCTTCATGTCGCAACACCCTGAAGCAAAAATTATTCCGCATTACAAGCCCGAAGCAGAATGCATCAAAGATCTTTTGAACGACAGCATTCGGATGGTCATCATTACAAGGGGATTGACAGAAGAGGAAGTGCCTTTTTACAAAGACACACTGTCCTTTGTTCCGTTGTTTGGTCGACTCGCAACGGATGCCGTTGCAGTGATAACACACAACAATTGCAAGGACTCTCTATTTTCTGTATCAGATATCAGATCGATGTTGAATGGAACCAGTGGATATTCGTATGATTTGGTGATGGATGGGTTGAAGGCAACCAGCACTGTTCGTTTTTTAATGGATTCCATCCTTCGCGGCCAACCCATGAAAGGCAGAGTGATGGCTGCACAGAACTCCGAGGGGGTGATCGATTA
This sequence comes from Bacteroidota bacterium, assembly GCA_041183265.1. Classification (GTDB taxonomy): domain Bacteria; phylum Bacteroidota; class Bacteroidia; order Chitinophagales; family Chitinophagaceae; genus Pollutibacter. The sequence goes on along the minus strand of JBEGMC010000097.1, from coordinate 77,344 downwards.
CATCGCATCTCATCCCAATGCATTGGGATTTATCGGGGTGAGTTGGATTGGTAACAAGGAGGATTCCTCTCAAATGACTTTCCAAAAAAAGGTAAAGTTGGCAGCCTTGCAGTGTGCCAGATGCGAAGAGGAGGTTTATGTCAGGCCCTACCAGGCGAATATGGCCTTGAAAAGATACCCGCTCAACCGCGGAATATACTATGTTCTGAAAGAGAATTTCGCCGGACTGGGCAAAGGATTTGTCAATTTCTTAACACATGAAAAAGGGCAATTAATCTTCAGGAGGGGGTATCTTGTACCCGACCGAATGGCCCTACAAATAAGAAAAGCAAATGTTTCGGAATAAATAGATGATTTCTTACTTTTACAACCCTTAAAAAACAAACTGCGACGTATGAAAATGAGATTCGTGATTGCTGGACTGTTTTTTACTTCTGTTGTAACTGCGCAATCAGTACAGGAAGGTAGAAAATTGTTATTGAATCAGCGTTATCGCTCTGCAAAGGAAACCATGGAAAAAGTTGTTGCTGCAGCTCCAACCAATCCTGAATCCATTTATTGGCTTGCCCAGGTTCACTTTGAGTCAAAAAATCCTGCAGCCGCAGCAGAAGTGTTGCGCAAGGGTATGGAAGGTGCCAATGGAAGCAATCCATTGTTGCTGGTCGCAATGGGACAAGCAGAGTTGGCAGAGAAGAAAGTCAATGATGCCAAGCAACGTTTTGAAACAGCCATCTCTCTTACCAAATCAAAAGATGCCAACATCCTCGTTGCCATCGGTAAAGCCAATTTAGAAGATGGGGGTGATTTTGCATATGGAATTGAAAAGATCAAACTCGCTTCAACCCTGAAAAACTTCAACGATCCTTTCGCTTATGTTTACATGGGTGATTTGTACCGCAAGCTCATGAACGGAGGCGGTGCGGTTTCTTCATACGAAAATGCATTGCTGAAAGACCCCAAGTCGGCTGTGGCGAAATACAAAATTGGAAAAGTATACCTCACCCAGGGAAATGAACAAAAAGAAATCTTCCTGGCCAAGTTCAATGATGCCATCACTGATGATCCCTCCTTCGCACCTGCATTGTATGAACTGTATGTATACTATTTCTTCAGGGATGTGGTGAAGGCAACCGATTATTTCAACAGATACAAAACAAATGCAGATTCGGGTCCCGCTCTCGATTACGAAGAAGCGAGTCTCCAGTTCGCTGCAGGTGATTTTAAAAATGCCATTGCAAAATCTGACGCTTTGTTGAAGTCACAAGGTGAAAAAGCCGATGCAAGGCTCTACAGATTGAAAGCATACAGTTACGACAAGCTCAACGATTCAGCCAATGCATTGGCTTTGTTGGAAACATTTTTCCAAAAAGCAACCGCTGAGCAATTGAATCCGGAGAACTATTACATCGCAGCAGTGAACGCAGCCAAGATGAAAACAGATCCAACCAAAGTGGACGACTATTTTATGAAAGCCATCCTTGCGGATACTGCCCTTACAAACAAATTGGACTATGCAAGAAAAGCAGCTGATTTCTTCAAAAAATCAGGCAATACACCCAAGTCAGCTTTGTGGCTGACCAAAGTGCTTTCACTCAACCCCAGGATCAGCAAAGTCGACCTGTACAACGCGGGATTTGAAAATTTCAAGGCGGGTGAATTCAAAACAGCAGACAGCATTTTCACTGTTTATAAAACAAATTTCCCCAACGAAGTATACGGTCATTACTGGTCATTCAGGTCACTTTCTGTGATTGACTCCACCATGGAGCAGGGACTTGCCATACCAGATTGTGAGAAATTTATTTCCATCGCAGAAGTTGACAAGTCAAAAAACAAAAGCACGTTGATTACCGCCTACGGTTACCTGGCTGGGTACACTGCAAATGTTAAAAAAGATCTCGCTTTGGCATCCAGTTACCTCGACAAAATAATTGAAATCGATCCCAACAATCAAGACGCCATCAAAAACCGGGATATTCTCCAAAAAGCACTGGCGGCACCGCCAAAAAAATAAATCAAAAGGGACAATTAAATTGTCCCTTTTTTCATTCAGGACCATCATTTTTTCATCCTGATTTGCCTAACTTTGCGCCATCAAATTCAACCGATGTTCAAGGCTATTTTTCTGCAGTCTTCTTTGCTCGGACAGAATGCCTCAATCAGCAAGGCAAGTGATTATCTCCCCATCGGCATACAGATCGCATTTGCGGTGGTTTTGGTAACGATCATGATCGCAGGATCACAGCTGTTGGGTCCCAAAAGAAAGACCACCGACAAGCTGCAGGTTTTTGAAAGCGGTATTGAGCAATTTGGAAATGCACGTCAGCCGATGGCTATCAAGTATTTCCTGGTTGCCATCTTATTTGTTTTGTTTGATGTCGAAGTAATCTTTTTCTATCCCTACGCTGTCAACTTCAAATCGTTGGGATGGGATGGATTTTTTGCGGTGTTGATGTTTATCAGTTTTTTTCTGGCTGGTTTCATCTACATCATCAAAAAAGGTGCTTTGCATTGGGAAGAGTAAAATGCTCTGCATGCGGAAAACAAGTTCCGGGTGCATGTGTTATAATAAAAAACTACTATGGCCAGGCCTGTAAGATTTAATGTGAACCCCAAAGACTTTACCGACCGTGGTATCAATCAGGTTGAATTGCCTGATGGTCACATGGGGGAGGGTTTTTTCGCAACATCATTTGACAAGGTTGTTGGATTGGCAAGAAAAAATTCTATCTGGCCACTTCCTTTCGCAACTTCCTGTTGTGGCATTGAATTCATGGCGACCATGGGTTCTCACTATGACCTCGCCAGGTTTGGATCTGAGCGTGTGGGTTTTTCACCCCGTCAATGTGATCTGTTGATGGTCATGGGAACCATCGCAAAAAAAATGGGACCAGTTGTGAGACAGGTATATTTACAGATGGCAGAACCCAGATGGGTAATGGCTGTTGGAGCTTGTGCTTCCAGTGGTGGAATTTTTGATACCTATTCTGTATTGCAGGGAATCGATCAGGTGGTGCCGGTGGATGTATATGTTCCTGGATGTCCGCCAAGACCAGAAGCAATCATTGATGGGGTGCTCAAAATCCAAGACCTCATTCACAATGAATCACTCAGAAGACGCCACAGCGATCAATACAAACATTTATTGGAAACCTACGGTATACAATAACCTATTCATTACACATGCCCATTCCCACAGACCATATCAAAGAAAAGCTGAACACACAGTTTGGTGATGGAATCATCTCATGGGATGAATCGTCCGATATATTGGCGTTTGAAGCAATCCCTTCCATCAACTTAAAGGTCCTGACCTTTTTGCATGATGAGCCAACACTCGGTTTTCAGTTCTTAACCGATCTGACTGGTGTACACTATCCTGACCAGTCAGGCAAAGAATTAGGCGTTGTTTATCATGTGCACAACTTGAAAGAGAATACGCGCTTGAGGTTGAAGGTTTTTGTACCAGTTGAAAAGCCCGATGTATTCACTGCAACCGGATTGTACAGCGGTGCCAATTGGATGGAAAGAGAGACGTTTGATTTTTTTGGCATCCACTTCATTGGACATCCCAACTTGAAGAGGGTATTGAATGTTGATGAGATGGATTATCATCCACTGCGCAAAGAATATCCCTTGGAAGATCAAACCAGAATTGACAAGGACGACGAAATGTTTGGAAGATAAAGAACCAAAAAATTACAATGGCTGAACAGGCAAACATAGTGTTACCGGAAGGGTCGCTCGAAAAACAAACAACCACGCTTAATCTTGGTCCAACGCACCCTGCCACGCACGGCGTGTTCCAGAACATCCTGGAAATGGATGGTGAGCGCATCATCAAGGCAGAATCCACTGTTGGCTATATTCACCGCGCATTTGAGAAGCTTGCTGAAAGAAGGCCGCTTTATCAGATTACCACACTTACCGATCGTTTGAATTATTGCTCAGCACCATTGAACAACATGGGCTGGCATATGACTTGCGAAAAATTATTGGGTGTCAAAACTCCCAAAAGGGTAGATTATCTGCGGGTGATCATCATGGAGCTTTCCCGTATTTCAGATCATTTGATCTGCAATTCAATCGTTGGTGTGGATACAGGTGCTTACACAGGATTTCTGTATGTGATGCAATACAGGGAGCTCATTTATGAAATCTACGAAGAGGTATGCGGATCAAGGCTCACAACCAACATGGGAAGAATCGGCGGATTTGAAAGAAATTTCACCAATACCGCATTTCAAAAGATTGAACAATTTCTTGAGGAGTTTCCAAAAGTGTGGAAAGAATTTGAAAATCTTTTCATGCGCAACAGAATTTTCATTGAAAGAACAAAAGGCACTGGAGCCATCTCTGCTGAACGTGCGTTGAACTACAGTTTCACCGGACCCAATCTGCGTGCTGCAGGGATTGATTATGATGTAAGGGTGCATGCACCTTATTCTTCCTACGAGGATTTTGATTTCATCATTCCGGTAGGAACAACAGGCGATAATTACGATCGTTTCATGGTAAGGGGAGAAGAAGTTTGGCAATCACTTGGTATCATCCGCCAGGCGTATGAGAAAGTACAATCCTTCAAGGGTGCTGAAGCAGAGGTTTATCATGCAGACGCCCCAGCTTATTATCTGCCTGCGAAAGCAGATGTGTACACAAAAATGGAAGCGCTGATCTATCACTTCAAAATTGTGATGGGTGAAACAGAAATACCTGTTGGTGAAGTATATCATAGTATCGAGGGTGCCAATGGTGAGTTGGGATTTTATATGATCAGCGACGGAGGGAGATCTCCTTATCGTTTGCATTTCAGAAGACCCTGCTTTATTTATTATCAAGCATACGAGGAAATTGTTAGCGGAACCATGTTGAGCGATGCGATCATTACGCTGAGCAGCCTCAACCTGATTGCCGGTGAAATGGATGCTTAAACTTATTAAACGATGGTGAAGTTCAGTGAACATACAATGAAAGAAGTGGAGGCAATCATTGCCCGTTACCCTCAAGGCAAACAAAAAAGTGCCCTCATTCCCATCCTGCATCTTGCACAAGAAGAGTTTGGAGGTTGGCTCAGTGCTGAAGCCATGGATCATGTGGCTTCCATTTTATCCATTGAATCCATTGAAGTCTATGAGGTGGCTACTTTTTACAGCATGTTCAATCTGCATCCGGTTGGTAAACATGTGTTGGAAGTTTGTCAAACGGGTCCATGCATGTTGAGAGGAAGCGATGACATCATTGCATACATCAAATCAAAACTTGGCATCGGTGTGGGTGAGACCACTTCCGATGGTATGTTCACATTGAAAACAGTAGAGTGTTTAGGTGCCTGTGGTTATGCGCCCATGATGCAAATGGGTATGCATTACAGGGAACACCTTACACCCGCAAAAGTGGATGAAATCATAGCTGATTGCTACAATCATAAATAGAGGAAGGCATTATGGCAAGAAAATTATTATTGGAAAAGGCCCATGTTGAAGGTATCCGGCACTTTGATGTTTATCGGAGGGAGGGTGGTTATGCAGCGGTTGAGAAGGCATTGAAAATGGAACCTGCTGCTATTGTGGAGGAAGTAAAGAAAAGCGGACTCAGAGGCAGGGGGGGTGCGGGATTCGCAACTGGACTTAAATGGAGTTTTCTTGCAAAGCCCGAAGGCGTACCCCGTTATCTGGTTTGCAACGCTGATGAATCTGAACCTGGTACTTTCAAAGACAGATACCTGATGGAATTCATTCCTCATCTGCTCATCGAGGGTCTGATCGTTTCATCTTTTGCATTGGGCAGTAACCGCACGTACATATACATACGAGGTGAATACGCATGGATTGTTGGAATTCTTGAACAAGCAATTGCAGAAGCGAAACAAAATGGTTACCTGGGGAAAAATATCCTGGGAACTGGATTCGATCTGGAAATATATGTGCAGCGTGGTGCAGGTGCATACATCTGTGGTGAAGAAACAGCACTCATTGAATCACTTGAAGGAAAAAGAGGGAATCCCCGTATCAAACCACCCTTTCCCGCTATCAAAGGATTGTGGGACTGTCCCACTGTTGTGAACAACGTTGAAACACTTGCTGCTGTTGTTCCTATCATGAACCTCGGTGCGGAGGAGTATGCAAAGATTGGAGTTGGCCGATCTACCGGAACAAAACTTATTTCTGCCTGCGGAAACATCAACAAGCCTGGCGTATATGAAATAGACATGACCATCTCAGTAGAAGAATTTATCTACAGCGATGAATACTGTGGGGGCATTGCCAACGGAAAAAAATTGAAAGCATGTATCCCTGGTGGTTCATCAGTACCCATCCTTCCAGCAAATTTATTGTTGAAGACTGCCAAAGGTGAAACCCGCTACATGAATTATGAAAGTCTTTCTGACGGTGGTTTTGCCAGCGGATCTATGATGGGGTCGGGTGGATTCATTGTGCTGGATGAGGATCAGTGCATTGTTCGTCACACGCTAACGCTTGCCAGGTTTTACAGACATGAAAGCTGCGGACAATGTTCACCTTGCAGAGAGGGAACAGGCTGGATGGAGAAAATTCTGCAAAAAATTGAGAGCGGTAAAGGTGTATCAAGCGACATTGATTTGCTGTGGGATATCCAAAGAAAAATTGAGGGAAATACCATTTGTCCACTGGGCGATGCAGCAGCATGGCCTGTTGCAGCAGCCATCAGACATTTCAGAGATGAATTTGAATGGCATGTCAACAATCCTTCATTGTGCTTAACCCAAAACTATGGCTTGGCTCATTATGCTGATGAGTTGAGTGTAGTTGCATAAAAAAATGCTATGGCCGAGGAAATAAAAAAGTTGAAAGTCACCATCGACAACATCACGATAGATGTGCCCCAGGGCACCACCATCCTGCAGGCTGCAAGAATGATTGGTGGTGAGGTTGTGCCACCTGCTATGTGTTACTATACCAAGTTGCAGGGGAGTGGCGGAAAATGCCGCACTTGTTTGGTGGAGGTAAGCAAAGGAAGTGAAGCCGATCCCCGTCCCATGCCCAAACTTGTTGCAAGTTGTCGCACAGGGGTGATGGATGGGATGGAAGTTAAAAACATTACGAGTCCCAAGGTACTCGACGCGCGCAATGGAGTTGTTGAGTTTCTTTTGTTGAATCATCCTCTGGACTGTCCCGTTTGCGATCAGGCAGGCGAGTGTCATTTGCAGGATCTGGGATATGAGCATGGAAAGGAAGCAACCCGATATGAGTTCAAACGCAGAACATTCGATAAACACGATTTGGGTCCGTACATACAGTTGCACATGACACGATGCATTCTCTGCTACCGTTGTGTGTATACTGCAGATCAAGTGTCCAACAAAAGGGTGCATGGTGTGCTCAGCAGAGGAGATCATGCGGAAATTGCTACATATATCGAGAAATCGCTCGACAACGATTTCATTGGAAATGTAATTGATGTATGTCCTGTTGGTGCGCTGACCGATAAAACATTCCGTTTCAAGAACAGGGTCTGGTTTACCAAACCTGTCAATGCACACCGTGCATGCAAATGCTGCTCTGGTAAAGTGACCCTCTGGCAAAGAGGTGAAGAGGTTTTACGTGTGACGGCCAGGAAAGATCAATGGGGTGAGGTGGAAGATTGGATCTGCAACGAATGTCGATTTGAAAAGAAAAAGACGGGTGATTGGGTAATTGAAGGACCAACACATGTGAGCAGGCACTCAGTGATTTCTCAAGGCCATTATGAGAAACTCAGGAAGCCAGCTGAAACCTTCAGCAAGGTGCATGATGGCAGGAAACCCAAATTATTGATGGATATACACAGTGTCAGCGAGGTCAATGATCCCTCCATTGATTTGAGTGCCATCAAAGGTCCCGCGACCGGAAAAGTTTTTGAACAAACAAAGAAGCATTCATGATACCTATTCAATTGCTCATGATAGATGTATGGTTTGGATTGGAAAAGTTGTTGCTGATCGGAGCAATCATTTCTTTCTCTCTGGTCGTGGCCATGTACACAACTTTTGCAGAAAGAAAAATTGCAGGATTCATGCAAGACCGCAGAGGTCCCAATCGTGCGGGTCCTTTTGGAATACTTCAACCGCTCGCAGATGGTCTCAAACTTTTTTTCAAAGAAGAAATCATACCGCTTACATCCAACAAGGGTTTGTTTGTACTTGGACCTGCATTGGCGATGTTGACAGCCATGTTGACCAGTGCTGTGATTCCCTGGGGGAATCAAATTGAGATTGCAGGTAGAACGGTGTGTCTGCAAGTTGCTGATGTAAATATTGGAATCCTCTATGTGTTCGGTGTGGTAAGTCTTGGTGTATATGGCATCATGATCGGTGGCTGGTCCTCCAACAATAAATTTTCACTGTTGGCTGCAGTGCGCGGTGCATCACAAATCATTTCATATGAATTGGCGATGGGTTTGTCGCTTATCTCTCTGCTGTTGATGACAGGGTCACTCAGTTTAAAGACCATCGTTGAGCAGCAAATGCAAGGAGGTTGGGGAGGTCTGTTGGGTTGGAATATTTTGTACCAACCGCTGGCCTTTTTGATTTTCTTGATTTGTGTTTTTGCCGAGTGCAACAGAACGCCATTTGATTTGCCTGAAGCGGAAAACGAATTGAACTTTGGGTATCATCAGGAGTACTCTTCCATGAAGCTGGGATTGTACCTTTTTTCTGAGTATGTCAACATGTTCATTTCAAGTGCGGTTGTTTCAACATTGTTCTTTGGAGGATACGACATACCATTTGTAGATGAGGCGGCACTGGCGTCAAACATTGGTGTCAACCTGGTTGCACTGCTTGGATTCCTGACCTTCTTCGCAAAGATTGCTTTCTTTCTTTTCTTATTCATTTGGGTGCGATGGACCATCCCGAGATTCCGGTATGATCAACTCATGGACTTGGGTTGGAAGAAATTGATTCCGCTTGCACTCGCTAATCTTTTGATAACAGCAGTCGTGATATTGGCGCTCAATAAATAATGATATGGGACAATTGACAAATAGATCAAAAACATTGGAGCAGAAGCCGCTTACCTTCTGGGAAAGCTTGTACCTGCCTGCTATTTTTAAAGGGATGGCCATCACATTCGGCCATATGTTTAAAAAGAAGCCCACCATCAATTATCCTGAACAAAAAAGGCCTTTTAGTCCGGTGTTCAGAGGACTCCATGTGCTCAACCGTGATCAGGAAGGAAGAGAGAATTGCACGGCCTGCGGATTGTGTGCTGTTGCTTGTCCGGCTGAAGCCATCACCATGGAAGCTGCAGAACGCCAGCCTGGTGAAGAAAACTTGTACCGTGAAGAGAAATACGCAGCAAAATATGAAATCAACATGCTGCGTTGTATTTTCTGCGGATTGTGTGAAGAGGCTTGTCCAAAGGATGCCATCTATCTCTCTGAAACATTTGCTCCATCTGATTTTACAAGAAAAGGATTCATATATGGCAAAGAAAACTTGCTCATTCCGCATCCTGTAAATGACAAAGAGAATTATGAGCTTGCAAAAGGTCAGCGGGAACAACAAATCAAAAACAAATAAAACATGCCAATCACCGAAACCATATTTTGGGCATTGTCATCGGTTGCGATTCTCGCAGCATTGATGGTGATATTCAGCAAGAACCCGGTGCACAGTGTGCTGTGGTTGATTGTGGTATTCTTTGCAATCTCCGGACATTATGTATTGCTCAATGCACAATTCCTTGCAATCGTAAACATGATTGTTTATGCAGGCGCTATCATGGTGTTGTTTCTTTTTGTGATCATGCTCATGAATATGAATGCCGACCAGGAACCCAACAAAAGCAAGTGGATGAAAATGGCAGGTGTTGTTTCCGGTGGGAGTCTGATGTTGATACTGGTAGCAGGCTTGAAAAACAGTACTGCTATTGCTGGCGGTCAAGATGCTGGGATTGGATTGATCCAACAGTTGGGTCGCACGCTTTTCAGTGAATATGTTGTACCATTTGAAATCAGCAGCGTACTCTTTCTGAGTGCCATGGTTGGTGCAATCATTTTGGGAAAGAAAGAAAAAGAAATTATTGAAACCAACGTTCCAAAACAATAAAGATGCCCATCAACTATTACATATTTTTATCCGTTTGCCTTTTTTGCATTGGTATAATTGGAGTGCTCACACGCAGGAATGCAATTGTCATATTCATGTGCATTGAGTTGATGCTGAATGCAGTTAATTTGCTGCTCGTTGCTTTTTCTCGCATGCACCATGCTGCAGCACAGACACTCGATGCCGCGTCGATGGCAGGAGCCGAGGCTCAAATTTTTGTATTTTTTATCATGGTGGTTGCTGCAGCTGAGGTTACAGTGGGATTGGCAATCATTGTGATGCTCTATAGAAATATTCATTCAGTGGATATCAATTTTTTAAATCGATTGAAGCACTGAGATAAAAATAATATCAATGAATGGTATGATAACATACGGCTACCTGATTCCATTGCTCCCACTGATTGGTTTTCTGATCAATGGACTGGGAAGAAATTTTCTTTCAAAGAAAATGGTTGGATGGATTGGCTCAGGCGTGATGGTGCTGGCCTTTTTCATGAGCCTCTTGGTTTTCAATCAGGTTTCAGCTGAAGGGTTTAAGACGGAGGTTTTGTTCTTGTTTGATTTTATCAAAACCGCTGGATTGGATATCCCATTTGCTTTGCAGTTTGATCAGCTGAGCACTTTGTTTCTGCTTGTCATCACCGGTATCGGATCTCTCATTCATATTTACTCTACTGCATACATGCATGAAGAGGCAAGTCCCCATTTCGCGAGGTATTTCTCATATTTGAACCTCTTCGTATTCTTCATGCTCATTCTGGTGCTCGGCTCAAGCTATGTGACCATGTTTATAGGATGGGAGGGTGTTGGACTGAGTTCATATTTGCTGATAGGATTCTGGTTCACGAACAACAATTACAACAATGCAGCGAAAAAAGCATTTGTGATGAATAGGATTGGTGACCTGGGCTTTCTCTTGGCAATTTTTTGGATGCTTGCACAATTTGGCACAATTACATACACAGGGGTATTCGCAAAGGCAGCCAGCGTCCCCGTTTCGGTGATTACCGGGATAACACTTTTGATGTTTGTAGGTGCCATGGGAAAATCAGCCCAAATTCCCCTTTACACCTGGTTGCCGGATGCCATGGCTGGTCCCACACCTGTATCCGCACTGATCCACGCAGCAACCATGGTTACAGCAGGTATATACATGATCGCGAGAAGCAATGTGATGTATTCGCTTGCGCCGATCTCACAAAATCTTGTTGCCATTGTAGGCATCACCACTGCATTGCTTGCTGCAACGATTGCATTGAAACAAAATGATATCAAGAAAGTACTGGCTTATTCAACTGTCAGTCAATTGGGACTGATGTTCTTGGCATTGGGTGTCGGAGCCTATACCGCAGGTGTATTCCACGTCATGACACACGCTTTTTTCAAAGCATTGCTTTTCTTAGGTGCAGGAAGTGTGATTCATGCCATGCACCATGAGCAGGACATCTATAAAATGGGTGGATTGAAAAAGAAGCTTCCCGTTACACATTTTACTTTTTTAATTGGTTGTTTGGCCATTGCAGGTATTCCACCATTTGCGGGATTTTTTTCCAAGGATGAAATATTAACAGCAGCACTTGGCAAGCATATTGTCTATTATGTTTTGGGTGTCATTACTTCGTTGATGACTGCCTTCTACATGTTCAGAATGTATTTCCTCACTTTCCAAGGAAATTTCAGGGGAACGGACGAGCAATACCATCATGTGCATGAATCACCAGCTGCCATGACTTGGCCACTGATCATACTTGCATCACTCTCGGTAATAGGGGGGTGGATTGGCATTCCTGCTGTATTTATGGAAAATGCACATCATTTGTCGGATTTTCTCAGTCCGGTTTTTGCCCTCTCTCATCCGGAAAGTCAGTTGCACTTATCTCATGCCACAGAGCTGATCATGATGGGCGTATTGCTGTTGTTGATCATCACAGCCATTTTTTCAGCCAGCAGGATGTTCTCAAAACAAAACATCACGGAGGAACGTTCGTCAGCTTTTGGAAAAATCCTTGCAAACAAATGGTACATCGACGAGCTGTATGATGTGATGATTGTTCAACCAGTCAACCACATCTCTTCATTTTTTGCAAGAATCATCGATAATAAAATAATTGATGGAATGGTAAATGGAGTGGGCAAACTCATTCACTTCAGTGCTAGACAGATGCGGTTGATACAAAGTGGACAGGTTGGATCTTATGTATTGATCATGGTTGTTTCCATCATCCTATTTTTCATCTTCCAGATGTTCTGGAAAATTTAAAACACTGATTACATTATGTTCGCTGCCGTTGATAATTTTCCCGCACTGCTGATTTGGATTCCTCTTCTCGGAGGATTGTTCAGCTTCTTTTTGAAAGATGCCAAACAAGCAAAATCAAGTGCCATTGTTTTTGCTGCCTCATCCCTGCTGGTGCTGATGGTCAGCATGAATTTCTCAGGCAAAGAGAGCATGCAGCTGAATCAGGTCAGCTATGAATGGCTTTCTTCCATCGGGAGCAATTTTGGATTGATACTCGACGGATTGACAAGGACCATGTCATTGCTCACTGCCATCGTTTTCCTGCTTGTATTTATCTTGGTTCCCTTCGACCAATACAAAGACGCGAACAGGTTCTATGGACTCATGTTGCTTACTCAATGTGGACTGGTAGGGGTTTTCATGGCAACCGATGCATTGGTATTTTACCTCTTTTGGGAACTTGCATTGATTCCGGTTTATTTCCTCGCTTCTATTTGGGGAGGTGAAAAACGGATCAGGGCAACCTTCAAATTCTTCATTTACACATTCATAGGATCTCTTCTGATGTTGGTCGCTATACTGTACATGTACAATAAAACAAATGCAACATCATTCGGACTCTCAGCGTTTTTTAACCTCACCAATACTGCAACTGAGCAGTACTGGTTGTTCTCGGCTTTCTTCGTTGCTTTTGCCATCAAGATGCCTCTTTTCCCACTGCATACATGGCAGCCTGAAGCATACGAACAATCCCCTGCACCTGTTACCATGGTATTGAGCAGTGTGATGGTGAAAATGGGACTGTTTGGATTGTTGCGATGGATCATGCCTCTGTTTCCATTGGCAGTAAAGCAATTCAATACTGCGTTGTTGATATTGATTGCAATTGGTGTGGTCTACGCCTCCTTGGTTGCGATCTATCAAGACAACATCAAAAGGCTCATTGCTTATTCATCCATCGCCCATATTGGTCTCATGGCAATGGGCATCCTTACACTCAAAGAGGTGGCCATATCTGGAGCATTGATTCAAATGTTCAATCACGGCGTCAATATTTTGGCATTGTGGATTGTTGCATATCTGATAGAGAAACAAACAGGCATCTTAACCATTTCACAACTAGGTGGACTCGCCAAGAAGGCACCTGTTTTGTCCATCTTCATGTTAATAGCAGTACTTGCCAATGTAGCCTTGCCTCTTACCAATGCATTCATTGGTGAATTCATGATCTTCAATGGCATCTATCAGGTCAATAAACTGCTCGCAGCTTTCACCGGATTGAGCATCATATTCAGCGCAGTGTACTCACTCAATATGGTAAAGAATGTTTTTTACGGCACAGAAAGCGAGGCAGCGGCTCTTATGACAGACATCAAAGGGGCACAAGTTGTGATCTTTATCATACTCACTGTCTTGATTTTGGTTGTTGGTATTTATCCCCAACCATTCTTTCAGATGTTTTCAGACGCAATGGGTTTGATTTTAAATCGTTACAATTCATAAACCGATACATACCATTATGAATGCTATAATAATTTCAGCTGTTTGGGGAGTTCTGATGATGTATGCGGGCTTCTTTCTACAATCAAGGCGCAGCATCCATCTGATGGCCATAGCAGGTATTTGTTTGATCATTGGGGCTACTGCTTATGAATTTCTGAGCGGAATCCCATTTGTCACCATCGACACCAAAGGAATGCTGCAGTATACCAGTTATGGTTTGGCATTTCTCATGATCATTTTGATAAGTACACTCGTTTATTTCATCCTCTCAGGAGATGATATTCATGCTTCTGGAAAATCTGCTTCAGATCTGTATGCTTTGGTTTTCTTCATATTGACAGGAATCGCTGTTGTTGCAGGTTTTAGATCATTGTTGATGTTGTTTTTAGGAATTGAAATTGTATCCATACCACTCTATGTGTTGGCCGGAAGCGATAAATCCAACCTGAAAAGCAATGAAGCTGCACTGAAGTATTTCTTGATGGGATCTTTTTCGACCGGCTTGATGCTCATGGGCATCGCCCTGATATATGGCGATACAGGTTCTTTCTATCTCGATGCAATCAGGGCTGGATTTGGTGTGATGACACCCATGAAAGCTGCAGGCATGTTGCTCATCCTCGCTTCCATGTCATTCAAGGTTTCTGCTGCACCATTTCATTTCTGGACACCTGATGTATACGATGGATCACCTACAGTTTTCACATCATTCATGGCAACCATCGTAAAATCCGTTGCATTTTTTGCTTTTCTCACACTGTTCGATCATGCATTTGGCAAGTTGCATGAACAATGGAAAATATTGGTGGCCATCATTGCGTTGGCAACACTGTTGATTGGAAATATCACTGCTGTATTTCAGCAGAGTGTGAAAAGAATGTTGGCTTATTCTTCCATTGCACAAGCAGGATTTATGATGTTATCGATTTTTGCCATCAATACATTTGCCAAACAGGGCTTGTTGCTTTATTTCGCCGGATACAGTTTTGCCACATTGGGAATATTTGCGGTGCTTTCAAAAATGAAAGACCACTCTATTGATTCATTCAACGGACTCGCAAAGTCGAATCCCATCATAGCACTTTCATTGCTGATTTCTTTGCTCTCTTTGGCAGGTATTCCACTTACTGCAGGATTTTTCGCCAAGTATTATATGCTGTTGGCGGTGATCAGAGAAGGCGGCATGTTGTGGTTGGTCATTGCAGCGGTACTCTGTGCTGCAGTGAGTGTCTACTATTATTTCAGGGTCATTCAGGCGATGTATTTCAAGGAGGCTGCATCGGGTAATCCTACAGCATTTTCTCCTTATTTCAAATGGATGATGTTCATGAATGCTGTTTTGATCATTGTGTTGGGCATTCACCCCGACCTGATTTTGAGCCTTATCTAAACAGAAAGCTGTTTTTTATCATGCTTTGACATCCGTTCATCAATCTTTTTGAACCGCTTCTCCGTCTTTCACTAATTTTACTTCATGAAATTAGCTGATAACCTTTCTCTTGCCTGGAGAACAGTAAGAGCCAACAAACTTCGCACTGGAATTACTGTTGCCATTATTGCATTTGGAATCATGGCGCTTGTTGGCATTATTACAGCCATTCAGGCCATGAACAACAGCCTGCGCGACAGTTTCTCAACGATGGGTGCCAATGCATTCAGCATCAGGTTCAGAGAGCGGAGGATGATGATGGGAGGAGGAGATCGTGCGGATGTTACTCAATCAAAAGTAGGTTCACAGCGGAGGGTAAAGAAATCCAGCACAGGTCAAATTATCACCTATCAACAAGCCAAACAATTCAAGGAAGGGTATGAGTTCCCATCTGCCGTCAGTATTGGAATCAACGGTCCGAGAAGCCAGGTGGTGACGTATGAAAATAAAAAAACAAATCCAACTGTTTCATTGAATGGGGGAGATGACAACTACCTCAAATTGAACGGCTACGAAATTGCATTTGGAAGAAATTTCAATCGAAATGAAATCGAAAGCGGACAAGATATTTGTATCATAGGAAAGGACGTTGCAACCAAACTTTTTGGCTCCAGAAGCGACAGGGCCCTGGATAAAGTCATTCGTGTAGGCGCAAACAAATACAGAGTAATAGGTGTCACCAAAGAGAAAGGGGCCAGTGCTTTTTTACAGGCCGACAATGTGATTTTTGCGACCTATACCAATGTCAAACAACGGTATGCCAATAAAAATCAATCTTATCAACTTGCTGTGATGGTAGACGATATCAATCGGCTGCAACCTGCTATTGGTGAAGCCGAGGGGTATTTCAGAAATGTAAGAGGACTGACAACGACAGAGGACAATAATTTTTACATTGACAAGAGCGACAGTATAGCAGAAACTTTTATCAAACTGCTGGGTACTATTTCTGCAGCCGCAGGAGCCATTGGATTCATCACCCTCATCGGAGCAGCCATTGGCTTGATGAACATCATGTTGGTGGCAGTTACAGAACGAACCAAAGAAGTGGGATTGATCAAGGCATTGGGAGGGAAGCGAAACTCTATTCGCGCACAATTCTTATTTGAATCAACTTTGATCAGTCTCATGGGAGCTGCCATTGGTATTTTGCTGGGTGTTATCATCGGCAACCTCGTTGGAAGCCTCATGAATACAGCATTTTTTATTCCATGGGGAATCATTGGTGTTGGAATCTTGATCTGCTCAGCAGTTGGATTGATCGCAGGTATTTATCCTGCCATGAAGGCATCCAGATTGGATCCTATAGTTGCGTTGAGATATGAGTAGAAATTACAGTTAACAGTTGACAGTTAACTGTTAACCGTCAACTGTTAACTGAATACTTAATTACTTAGGCTCCAAAGCCCTCTTGATTCTTTCAGTTATATCCTGTAAATGATATTTGGTCATGTTGTCTGTTGCAACGGAAGCTGCAGCCTGTGATGCATTTTTCATTGCGTTCAAATGTCCTCTTACTACAGAGTAAACATCTGTCTTTTTGCTGTCAACTGACATGCTTACAGTGAATCCGCCCAATGCAGGAGATGCTGCACCGGTTCCAAGCAATGCAATCATTCTCTCAACATAGCTTTTCTGTAAGTTTCTTCTGCGGCCATCGATTGCTTTTTTGGCAATCCATTCACTCAGGATATTTTTCTCCATGTCGGTCAGCAATTCATCAACGGTATAGGCATTTGGAAATCTGTTTGCATGTACCGCCATTTTTGTCAACCTTGACGCAGACAAAATACTTCCCAGCACATTGTCTTGAATGGTACTGAGTTGATCACTTACAGGGCTGTTGATCTTGTTCAAGATCTCATAATTCAACATCCATTCAGGGGTAGTGAAAAGGTGGTTATTTACGAAAGCAACAGCTTCTTTTTGAATCGCTTTTGGTGTAACCTCAAACACATCACCTGATTGTTCTACCGATTTCGGCGTTTCATAATATCCTCCAATGTTTCTGGAAACATGTCCGAGGTATCTGTTGAATTGTGATACAACCTGTCCGTACATCTGTTGCAGGTTTTGATACCTGTCGCCTTCCTCTTTTGTCCACTCAGGCAATTTGGCCATGATCCTTTTCAGGTTTTTGACTCCATAGTCGCTTGCTTTCATGGCGTTGTCACCCAAATCTTCACTTTGTGTTCTTGGGTCGGAGAGATTGCCATATTCATAAGTGCCAAACCAAACACGGGGATTCTTTGCGAGTCGCTCGTTGTACAATTTGTTTCTTTGTTTTTTGTCATCTTCCTCATTGTCTGCACCATATCCATATCCCCATTCAATCGCCCATTTGTCATAATCGCCAATGCGGGGGAATAGACCAGCCCTGCCTATTTTGTCTTCAGGTTGTGCCACATAATTGAAGCGAGCATAGTCCATGATAGAGGCAGTATGTCCGTTTGCCTCAACCCAAGCCTTGTCACGCAGTTTCTCAACAGGTGTTTTGCTGCTGGATCCCATGTTGTGTCTGAGTCCCAATGTATGTCCCACTTCATGTGAAGAAACAAATCTGATGAGATTACCCATGAGGTCATCGTCAAATTTCATTTTGCGTGCTTCAGGATCAACCGCTGCTGTTTGAACAAAATACCAATCATGCAAGAGGCTCATCACATTGTGATACCAGCCAATATGGCTTTCAAGAATTTCACCGCTTCTGGGGTCGTGTACATTTGGACCATACGCATTTTGTATATCCGATGCAAAGTATCTGATCACAGAGTAGCGTGCATCCTCCAGGCTCATGGTTGAATCGCCCTCAGGCCATTCCTTACCCATGATGGCATTTTTGAATCCTGCTTTTTCAAAGGCTGCTTGCCAGTCGTTCACACCCTGGATAAGATAAGGTCTCCATTTTTTAGGGGTGGCAGGATCTATATAATATACAATGGGTTTTTCTGGTTCAACCAATTCACCTCTTTTCCATTTTTCCAGATCTTCCTTTTTGGGTTGCAATTTCCAACGAACAATAAAAGATGATTCTTCTGTTTTTTGTTGATCATCGCTGTAAACAGTATAGTCATCTACAAAATATCCTGTTCTGATATCGTTCAATCTTTTCTGCATGGGTTTTTCCGGCAACAGAATGAAAGAGTTGTTGATTTCAAGTGTTACCACACCCGCTGCGTTGGCCGCAGGCAGGGAAGCGCTGGGGAAAGGAGATGGTGCAGCGCCCATGCCAGGCATGGCTGCACTGGCACCAAAAGTTTTCACAGATCTTACTTCGGTGTTGATGGGAAAGCTTTTGATGGATTCGATATAAGATTTGTCAGATTGAATGGCAGTGAGGTTCAATCTTCTTTTGGCAGATGGACTCATGGAAACCGCTTGGTTGTCTCCTTTAAAATAATCTGTCACATCAATAATAGCACCTGTTGAATCAGGGCCAAATGCTTTGATATCAAATGAAGCAGCAATGGGATCCAGATTGGAATTTTTAACTGCCTTATAAATTGGTTGAGAAGAATCGGCAACGCTGATGACAGTGACAACTCTCATGAATACTTTGTTATCAGGACCTTTTTCAAATCTCACTACCTGTTGATTGGCAAGTTCACCACCATACACACCGCCGCCGCCGGCTACTTTGGAAAATCTTGTGATGGCCATGATTTCTCTTCCAAAAAGCGACTCTTTGATTTCGAAATAGAATTTGTCATCAATTTTGTGTACGTTGAAAAGTCCCTTGCTGGTCTTTGCTTTTGGAGTGATCAGCTCTTTGTATGATCTTGGTCCCGTTCTGGGAGCAGGGGGTGCTGCAGGAGCAGCAGGTGCTGCAGCTGGTGCAGCAGGGGGAGCAGTAGGGGGTTGGTCTCTGCGGTTCTGTGCCTGCATGGATTCCATTCCCAATAACATGCTACATGTCAGGAATAAAGCCTTGGTTGAAAAAATGTTCATTTTTGTGGATTTTAGAGTGGGTAAATATAGTGTTTCGCGGGCATTATCTTCCTTTTAATTCTTATTTACACCTGGATGATTTTTGGTGAAAAAAATTGTGCCGTGTTGGATTTTTTTTAATTTTTTTTCACCCCGTTGCATTTTTTAATCAATTTTATTATCTTGCTCTGCCCTCCATTTAAACTTTTGTTTTCTTGAATACAAAAGGTTATTTTAGAGGTTCTTGTAAACATTTTAAAACCAACGAAATCTTTAACCAAAAAACGTAAGTCATGGCTGAAACAAAACCAACAGCGGCTGCTAAGTCAACCACATCAGCACAACCCAAAAAAGGTGGTGGTAACGCAATTTCTTATCTGGCTCCAATCATTTGCATCATTGCCGGATATTGTATCTGGAGATTCATTTTGGGAAATCCTGACGGCTTTACCAAGCCCGATGAGTTAGGTGGTTTCTGGCCATCCCATAAAGGTCCCAAGGGTGCTTGGAACAGAATGTACGAAGGTGGTATCATCGTACCATTGTTGATCGGTGCCTTCCTGATGGTAGTAGTGTTTTCAATCGAGCGCTTCCTTACTATTAAGAAAGCAAGCGGTACAGGAAACAACGATGAGTTTGTACGCAAGGTGCAATTTCATCTTGCCAACAAAAATGTTGATGCTGCCCTTGCAGAATGTGATAAGCAAAAGGGAAGTGTAGGAAACGTAATGAAAGCAGGTTTGAAAAAGTACAAAGAGATGATCTCTGACAGTGCTTTGAATACAGAGCAGAAAGTGCTTGCCATTCAAAAAGAAGTGGAAGAAGCAACTGCGCTTGAGCTTCCCATGTTGCAAAAGAACTTGGTATTCCTTTCTACTTTGACCTCACTTGGTACATTGGTTGCCTTGTTGGGTACGGTATTGGGTATGATCAAATCATTCTCTTCTCTTGGTGAAGAAGGTGGATCAGGTGCTGCTGCTGAATTGGCGGTTGGTATCTCTGAAGCACTTTACAATACAGCATTGGGTATCGGTACTTCTTCCGTTGCCTTGATGATGTACAACGTGTTTACCACAAGAATTGATGCTATCACTTACGGTATTGATGAGTCTGGATTTACCCTCACTCAGAGCTTTGCTTCTCAGTACAAGTAATTGTTTCTGTTCACAAGAATGGAAATTAGATAGCTTCATTTAAAAAAATGTAAACATGCCAAGTGTCAAAATAAAAAAACATGCACCCGAAAACGACATGACGCCCTTCGTAGACGTGGCGTTCTTGATCCTGTCGTTTTTCATGTTGGCAACCAAGTTCAAGCCGGAAGAACCTGTTGAGGTGACTACACCCAATTCTGTTTCTTCACAGGCATTGCCAGAAAAGGATGCATTGATGATATCGATCGATCAAGGTGGCAGGGTTTTCGTTTCCATGGACAATCCACAGTCTCGTCAGTTATTGATTGAGAACATGAATCAGACCAGGAATCTCGGACTGGGTCCCGCAGAAATTAAAAATTTCATCAACGCGCCAAGTGTTGGAGTTCCCTTCAGCCAGCTGAAAGGACTCTTATCGTTGGATCCTGAAGAGCCATCCACCAAGGAAGTTTTCAAAAAACAACCGGGTATTCCTTGTTCAGATACTACAGGCGGTGAATTGTATTATTGGGTCAGAGATGCATTGTCTGCATACTCTGGAAAAAAACTGAACCTGCTGATCAAGGCCGACAACAATGCCAAGTATCCTCAGTTCAAAAACGTCCTCAACGCATTCAAGAAGAACGATCAAAACAAATTTCTTCTTGTAACCTCGCCTGAAGACGCACCTGCAGGAACTGCTTTGTATGTTACCCGTCAAAAGCAAATCCAAAGCGGAAAGTAATTAATTGATCAACTAAAAAGTCAAATATGGCAAGTATAGATTCAGGGGGTGGAGACGGTGGACACAAAAAAGGTCCAGGCGTTAAAAAAGCCAAAAAGCTATCTACCCGCGTAGACATGACTCCAATGGTGGATCTGGGATTCTTGTTGATTACCTTCTTCATCTTCACAACCACTATGTCTCAACCAACGGCTATGAATTTGTACATGCCGAAGGATGTTGACAAGCCCGAAGAGCAAAACAAGGTAAAAGAATCCGGTGCCTTCCACATCATGCTTGGTAAACAAGACGTGGTGTATTATTATGAGGGAATGGACCCCACACAAATCAAGACTGCAACTTTCAAGACCATCAGAGATGAGATCATCCGCAAAAAACAAAATACCAATCCCGAAGACCTTGTAGTGATCATCAAGCCAACCATTGATGCTACCTACAAGAACACGGTTGATATTTTAGATGAGATGACCATCAATGAGATCAAACGATATGCAATGGTGGATATTTCACCGGTTGAATATGAGTTGATCAAAATCACGGAATCTGCAGCTGGAATCAAATAAAGAAGAAAAAAGAAAAAACGCATTACAATGGATGCAAATAAAATTTTAAGCACTGATCTTATCGACCTGGTATTTGAGGGTAGAAACAAGAGCTATGGTGCTTATGAGCTCCGTACACAATACAACAAGCGTTTGAGGAATTCACTTGTGATCACTGCCTCAATTGCGTTGATGTTGCTGTTGGGTTCTTTTTTGTCTTCTCTCACCACCGGTAATAAAAAAGGCAAGGTTGAGATCAAAGAAGTACAATTGGAAGAAATCAAACAAGATGAGCCCAATGAGCCACCACCTCCTCCGCCTCCCAAACCACCAGAGCCGCCAAAAGTGGAAATGGCCAAGTTTACACCTCCTAAAGTTGTGAAAGACGAAGAGGTGAAGGAAGACGAGAAGCCACCAGAAATTGAAAAATTGGAGGAAACCAAGATTGGTACCGTCAATCAAGAGGGTGTTAAAGACGAAGGAATCGTTGCCCCTCCTGTGGAAAGCACAGTTGTTGAAGCACCGAAAGAAGATGATGAAAACAAAATCTTCCAGAAAGTGGAAATCGATGCTGAGTTTCCAGGTGGTACATCTGGCTGGACCCGCTATGTAACCCGTGAAATCGAAAGAAACATCGATGATCTGCAAGATGACGGTCGCTCAGGAACTGTTGTTGTGCTCTTCATTGTGGACAAAGAAGGTGTGGTGAGTGAAGTCCGCGCATTGCCTTGCAATGAGGCAGGTGTAGGAAACTGTTTGCCACCCAGTTCAAAACTTGCTGAAATCGCTGTCAATGCGATCAGGAAGGGTCCCAAGTGGAAGCCTGCCATCCAGAACGGTAGAAATGTAAAAGCATACCGCCGTCAGCCTGTTACATTCCAGCTCTCTGAATAGAACAAGTTTTAACCATAGAAGGCCGTTTGGGTTACCAAACGGCCTTTTTTATTTATTCTCTCACTTGATCGTAATTTTACCGCTGTGTCTACGCAATGGAATGATATCATCGTGGCATTGGCAACCCCCCAAGGCATTGGAGCCATCGGTGTCGTGCGCCTCTCTGGGAAGGGTTGCATTGAATTGGTGGACGGGGTTTTCCCTTCCAAACAATTGCTCAAACAGCCAGCCAATACCATTCATGTGGGCTTGATCGTTGATGGCGAAACGAAATTGGATGAAGCAGTGGTATCCATCTTTAAATCTCCCAAATCATATACCGGAGAAGACATCGTGGAGATTTCCTGCCATGGATCGAATTATATCATCCAGCAGCTCATCGAGCTCTGTATCAAAAAAGGCGCACGTCTTGCCAAACCGGGAGAGTTTACCATGCGTGCATTTCTCAATGGTAAAATGGATTTAGTGCAGGCAGAGGCAGTGGCAGATCTGATTGCCTCAGGCACAAAAGCTGCTCAGGAAACAGCATTGAACCAGGTAAGAGGCGGATTTTCACATGTATTGTCCAATTTGAGAGAGGAGCTGATTTCCTTTTCTGCACTGATAGAATTGGAGCTTGATTTTTCTCAGGAAGATGTTGAATTTGCAGATCGGACAAGGTTGAAAAACCTGCTCGACCATTTGGATAAAACGGTCCATGCATTGCTTGAATCATTTCAACTGGGAAATGTCATCAAAAACGGAGTGAGTGTTGCCATCATCGGTAAACCCAATGCAGGTAAATCTACCCTGCTCAATACTTTGCTCAAAGAAAACAGAGCCATTGTAAGTGCCATCGCCGGTACAACCCGGGATACCATCGAGGAGGTATTGAACATTGAAGGTATTTTATTTAGATTGATCGATACTGCCGGCATGCGGGAGAGCATGGATGAAATTGAATCAATAGGGGTGGAGAAAAGCAAAGAGAAAATGAAGTCAGCCGACATTGTTGTCTATTTGTATGATGCAAATACGACACAAGAGGATGAACTGATTGAAGTCGAAAGTGAATTAAAACGTTTGTCAAAGCACTATCTCCTGGTTGGAAATAAAATCGATGATTCTTCATCTCTTCATCAACTGAACACATCCAGTTCGCAACAACGCATGTACATATCAGCCAAAAACGATATCAATATTGAAGCATTGAAAAGAAAACTCTCGAAGGCTGTTGTACAAGGAGACGTTCATTCAGAACAGACGCTTGTTACAAATGCACGTCATTTTCAATCGCTGCAAAAAATCTCTGATGCCATCATGGCAATCAAAAAAGGAATGACTGATCATATTCCAGGTGACCTGCTCGCCATTGACATTCGGCAATGTCTCTATCATTTGGGAGAAATTACAGGTACCATCACCAACGAAGACCAACTGGATTACATTTTTTCTAAATTTTGCATCGGAAAATAACCCGGTGATTTTTTGAAGCAGTTCCTGCTTTTTAGTACATTTATTTGCACAACAAATGATTGCACATGAAAAAATTACTCTACTTATTCTCTCTCACCTTGATATTGGTGAGTTGCCAACAAACAAAGGAATCTGTTCAGCCAAATTTTTCAGCATACGACAGCTATTTGTCGAATGAAGTAAAAGAGGGCAGATTGGTTGGAGTTCAGGGAGTGGTTTTCCAAGATGGCAAGCTGATCTACGATAAGTCATACGGACTCCGAGATCGTGAATCGGGTGACAGCATGAAGGGCAATGAGTTGTACTTTATTCAATCGATGACCAAACCCATCGTCTCTGCCGCCTTGATGACCTTATACGATGAGGGAAAGTTTCAATTGGATGATCCGGTTTCAAAATATTTACCCGAGTTTTCAAGTCTGCAAATCGTTAAAGATCCAACCATTGGCAGTTCATCTGGCACCTATCCTGCTGCCTCACCTGTAACCATTCGTCAGGCATTGAGTCATACAGCTGGAATGACCCATGGAATTGCCCCCATAGCATACGACAAAGAAATCTGGAATGCATTGATTTTAAATCCAAACATAAAAACCCTTGGTGAAAGAGTCACCGCATTGTCCAAGCTGCCCCTCATGTGGGAACCTGGTAGCAAATGGAATTATTCATTTACACCAGATATCGTTGGGAGATTGGTAGAAGTAATATCAGGTAAGAATTTATCTGCTTATTTACAGGAAAAAATCTTCGATCCACTTGGGATGAAAGAGACTGGATACAATCTTACAGAAGACCAGCAAAAAAGGGTCATGGTTGTTTATGGATTCAATCCAGATTCTTCGTTGCGCAGAATGGATCCACAGCCCAGTATGTCTGGCAATACCATTTACTCCGGCGTGAATGCGCTATTCAGCAGCGCAAAAGATTATCTCACCTTCGCAACCATGTTGCTGAACAGGGGTGAGCTCAATGGAAAACGCATACTCAAGCCTGAAACGGTTGATTTGATGGCGTCTGACCATACGGGTGGAATCAAATACAGGTTAGATACTTCATCGCAGTATGTAAGACTGGGAAATGGCATCGTTACCGATTCACTGGGCACACTGAACCTGGAGCCGGGTTACCAGTTTGGCCTCGGACTTGCAATTGTACAAGATCCAGTTAGTGCAAGGAGAACAGCAGCAACCAAGGGTGAATTTTTTTGGAGCGGCGCCAATTCAACTTACTTTTTTGTAAACCCTTCCAAGAAACTGATCGGCGTTTTCATGACGCAGGTCGCCTCAGTAGGAAACCCCAATCCTTATGGATTTTATTTTGGAGATCAAATGCGTGCTTCCATTTACAAGGGTGTGGAATAGTAGCTGTTTCTAAGGAAAAGAAAGCAGATTTCACGCTTAGTTTTTGTAGTTCAAATCTACTTCAAGTGCGACGCGATCGGGCTTGGCGTATGAGAGCCTCGCTATTCTTTTTGTTTCATGATAGCTATCCAGTCCGGTGCATGCAATCGTTCCGGCTTTTTCAATGTCTACGTATCCATCAACACACCATGCATCTTTGGGAAAATACAATTGTCTGATTTCGCCAATGACCATTATGGTACCATTGATGCCAATATTTATTTTATCCGCAAATGCAAGACCTATTTGAATTGAACTCTCTTTGACATATGGTGCAATGAATTCATTTTTATAACAAGGAGTGAGTCCGCATGTATCAAACTCTGATTGTTCAGCGGGATATCTTGCTGAAGTTTGGTGCGCTTGCTTGTATATATCTCTGTTTACATGATTGACAGTAAAAAATCCAGTTTCCAAGATATTGCTCAGTGTATGCCGCTCAACGGAATCAGGTCGTACAATCAATCCCATCAACGGTGGATTGGCACCCAGGTGAATGACAGAATTGAAAACGGCAAGATTTGTATGACCGTTTTTATTGGATGTTCCAATGAGATTGAGACTTTTAAATCCAGTAATTGAGTTGATCAATGCTGCTCTCTCTAGCTTTTCAAGCTGAAGGACTTCCTCTCCATGCAGAAATATTTCCATGGTCAGAGTTTGATATTGTTCATGCCCCCATCAACAGCCAATACCTGACCAGTGATCCAACTGCTTTGTTCTGACAGTAAAAAATGAATGGCATGGGCAATGTCAAGGGTACTGCCTACTTTTCTCAATGGGTTTCTCTTTTCAATGGCACTCCATTTTTCAGGAGTATTGATAAATCTCTCTCCCATGGGGGTATTTACCAGGGAGGGAGCAATGGCGTTGACACGGACATGGGGTGCCAGTTCTGCTGCCAACGATTTTGTAAGCCCCTCTAAAGCAGCTTTTGATACTGAAACTGAACTGTGAAAAGGCATGCCTACACTTCCTGCAACACTGCTGATGAAAACAATGGATGATTTGCCATCTTTTTCAAGTTGATTCAAATAGGATTTCACAAAAGCTACAGCTCCCAGCACATGTATAGAGAAGTCATTTTCAAAGTCCTGCATGCTAAGTTGACCAAATGATTTTAAATTGATCGTACCGGGGAAATATACCAGTCCGTTGATCTTTTCCTCCATTTTCGGAAAACTTCCCATCGTGTAATTTTCAACCTGCATTTGTTGATCATTTTCCGGGGCGGACCGGCTGATTTCAATTACTTTATGGCTCTCAGCTCTGAGTTGTTGTGCGGTTTCTTTGGCCATGGCACTGTTGCTGCCGGCCAAAATATAGGTTTTTGTGTTGCTCATTCATGTAAAACAATCATCCTCCTACATTGTTCTAAAAAATCGAATTCAAACTGAATCAGACATATAAAATACTTGTCATAGGCGTAGATTCTTTATCTTTAAAACAGATTCAACTCGCTTTCATATGACAACTTTTTCGAACAAAGGAAGAAGGCAATTTTTGAAAAACAGCGCTGCAATTGCAGCCGGATTTTTTATTGTGCCAAGACATGTACTGGGCAAGGGGTATATTCCTCCCAGCGATCAAATCACAAAGGGTATCATCGGTGTAGGAGGCATGGGACGAGGACATATAAAATATGCTGGAACCAGGGTGGTTGCCATTTGTGATGTTGATTCACTACACCTGAAAGAAGCAGCTGAAATGATAGGGGGAGGGGTCAAAACCTTCCATGATCACCGAGAATTGATCGCACTACCCGAAGTAGACATCGTACACATTGCAACACCTCCTCATTGGCATGGCATCATGGCGATCGAAGCTGCCAAGGCCGGAAAAGATATTTGGTGCGAAAAACCGATGACCAGAACCATCGGAGAGGGCAAACGCGTGGTGGAAGCTCTAAAGCAATATGGCCGCATGTTCAGACTCAATACATGGTTCAGGTTTGAAGATAATTTCTACGGCATGAAAACCACCGTAAAGCCGATCAAGAAATTGGTCGATTCCGGACTGCTGGGTTGGCCTCTTACTGTAACGGTCAGCAAGCATACCGGATTTGACTGGAAGTTTTATTGGGTCGGTAAAAATCAACTGGAACCTCAACGGGTGCCGGATACACTCGATTATGATCGATGGCTGGGGCCCGCACCTTTCAAACCTTATCACCTGCACAGGACCCACCAAACATTTCGTGGATACTGGGATTATGATGGTGGAGGATTGGGAGACATGGGTCAGCATTACCTCGATCCGATTCAATATTTCCTGGGCAAGGACGAAACGAGTCCGGTTAAAGTTGAAGTTGATGCAGAGCAACAGCACTACGACGCCTGCGGCACCTTCAGAAAAATCACCTATACCTATGCAGATGGATGTAAAATCATTCTGGACGGAGAGGCAAAGGATCCGAATGTTGCCTATATCGAGGGACCCAAAGGCAAATTGTTCAATGGATTTAAATCCGATATTCCAAACCTGCAAGAAAAATTGGCCATGATGCCAGACCCAGAACCACAGGTGACCAACTTTCTTGATTCGGTAAAATACAGAACGCCATTTGCTTTGAATGAAAGCAATGGGCATCGTTCATGCACCATCGTCAATCTGGGAAAGATTGCACTGCAGCTTGGCCGGACACTCAACTTTGATCCTGTCTCGCAAACATTCATCAATGATGACGAGGCAAACAGGATGATCTATCCCCCCATGCGTGCTCCGTGGAATATTTAATATCAAAATTGAATCAATGAAAAAGTCAATTATATTCTTTATCATATGTTTTATCTCCCTCGGCCTGAATGCACAAAATAAAGTCGAGAAAATCCTGTCTGCTTTTCCATATCAACGCATTGCAGATGCTCAGCCACTCATCGCTGAAATGTATACAATGCAGTCCTCTGAATGGAAGGAAATGTTTTCAAAATTGGATGACGATTCATTGCGCACCGCTCCTGCATATGCCTTGTCTTCCTTTGTTCATGATGCAGCAACATCCGGTAACAATGCCTCAGCCGCTGCTACAATATTGTTATCAGGCTATGCAAAAGTGAAATCTTTCTATGCCAAAAACTTTATCATCCAACACCTGGGCGTGCTCGGCAACGATGCTGCAGTCAAAAAATTGTCTTCATTGCTGAAGGATCAAACATTCATCGGACAAGCAGCGGCAAGGGCTTTGGCGACCATACATTCCAAGTCAGCCTTGGCTGCACTGGAAACAGCACTTCCAAAGTCAAAGGAGACCCAAAAAGAACATATTCAAGCAGCTATTAATCATGCAAAATTTGTGCTGCCCAATACCGCTGTATCTGTAACCAAAAAGAATGCAATTGGTAACAAAGTCCAACTGCTTTTACAGTTGGAAGACCGCATGATAGCAGCAAAAAATCCCATTGAAAAACTCAGCACCCTGCGCGAAGTAGAATTTATTCCAGGATTCACCTCTCTCATGTTTGTCGGAAAATTTCTTGAGGATGAACAATTGAAAAGACAAGCTGCACTGATTGCTGCAAGATTGGCCCTTGCAGATCTTTCACTCAGAGGCAAAGCAGTTCGTGATGTGCTGGAAAAAGCATTGCCACTGATTGCAGGTGTAGATGCAGAAGTGCTCACGAAACAGCTCAGAGCCCGACTCAAATCGATCCCTTATGATTATGGATTTGAAAGCATGTTCAATGGCAAGGATTTGTCAGGCTGGAAGGGATTGGTTGGCAACCCTATTGGGAGAGCAAAGATGTCTGAAGAGGAATTGCTGAGGGCCGAGGCAGATGCCAATGCAAAAGCAAAGAGTGATTGGATTGTTCAAAATGGATTACTCGTGTTCACAGGGCATGGCGACAATCTCTGTACAGTCAAGAAATACGGAGATTTTGAAATGTATGTGGATTGGAAGATAACAGAAAAAGGAGATGCAGGTATTTATCTGAGAGGAAGTCCCCAAGTACAAATTTGGGATACAAGCAGAAGGGAAGTTGGAGCCCAGGTAGGTTCCGGTGGACTCTATAACAATAAAACGTATCAAAGCAAACCAACTGCAGTTGCGGATAATGCGATCAATCAGTGGAACCATTTTCACATTATCATGAAAGGGGATAAAGTGACTGTTTTTCTAAATGGCATAAAAGTAACAGATCAGGTAGTATTGGAAAATTACTGGGACCGTAATTTGCCCATTTTCAGCAAGGAGCAAATTGAGCTTCAGGCACACGGGACCTATGTAGCCTATCGCAATTTATATATCAGGGAACTACCGGCAGATGATCTGACAACTGCCCTTTCCCCTGAAGAAATCAACCAGGGTTTTGAATCCCTTTTCAACGGAAGCCATCTTGATAAGTGGGTGGGAAGCAAGACCAGTTATGTTGTCAAGGATGGTGCTATTGAAGTTGATCCAACAGGCGGAAGTGGAGGGAATTTGTATACAGAAAAAGAGTATGCTGATTTTGAATTGCGGTTTCAATTTCAATTGACTCCAGGTGCAAACAACGGACTCGGCGTCAGGGCTCCACTCACGGGGGATGCTGCATATGTTGGCATGGAACTTCAGATATTAGACAACGAATCTCCTGTTTATGCAAAATTAAATCCTTATCAATACCATGGGTCTGTTTATGGCGTCATTCCTGCATTGCGGGGATATTTGAAGCCAACAGGTGAGTGGAACGATCAAACGGTCATACTGAAGGGAGAGCAGATAAAAGTCATATTGAATGGACAAGTGATTCTTGATGGGAATATCAATGAAGCCTCCGCAAATGGAACAGCTGATAAAAGAGATCACCCTGGATTAAAAAATAAATCCGGACATATCGGATTTTTGGGACACGGAGATGTTGTCCGTTTCAAGCACATCAGGATCAAGGATCTGACTTCAGTCAAGAAAAAATAGAAGCTAGGACAAATGGATCCTGAGATTCAACTCATTCAGTTGAACATCATCAATGGATGAGGGTGCATCCAGCATGACATCTCTTCCTGAATTGTTTTTTGGGAATGCAATAAAGTCTCTGATGCTTTCGCTTCCGCCCAGAATAGCACAAAGTCTATCAAAGCCAAATGCTATCCCACCATGAGGAGGAGCTCCGTATTCAAACGCCCCCAATAGAAACCCAAACTTGTGCAATGCTTCTTCTTTGCTCATGCCAAGTGCCTCAAACATTTTTTCCTGCAGCTCACGCTGGTAAATCCTGATAGATCCACCACCAATTTCATTTCCGTTCAATACCATGTCATATGCATTCGCTTTGATTTGTGCATATGGGTGTGACAAATAATTGGCTGCATCTTTGATTGCAGGATCGTTCTCAATCATGGTGCCGATCTGAGATGGTTTGGGTGAAGTAAATGGATGATGTCTTGCAACCCATCTGTTATCATCTTCACTGTATTCAAAGAGCGGGAAGTCTAATACCCACAGTAATTTAAACTCATCTTTCTTTCTGAGGCCCAGCTGTTCTCCCAATTCAAGCCTGAGTTCACTCATGGCTTTTCTTGTTCTTTCTTCAGCACCTGCCAAAATCAAGATGATATCACCTTTGTTGGCTTCTGTTGCATCTGCAATTTTTTTCAGCCTTTCTTCACTGTAAAATTTATCAATGCTGCTTTTGACTGTTCCATCTTCATTGTGACGGATATAAGCCAGTCCTTTCATTCCAATTTGAGGACGTTTGACCCATTCAGTAAGTTCGTCCAATTGTTTCCTGGTGTAGGCGGCTCCTGATGGGACTGTAATCGCCAGCACAGACTCAGCGCCATCAAAGACGGCAAAACCTGCATCATTGATCAACGCTGATTGATCTGATTTGTTGAGATAAACCGAAGCAGGTTTTTTGAGTGTATGAATTTTCATGCCAAAGCGAATGTCCGGCTTGTCATTACCATACTGCCACATGGCATCCTCCCAAGTCATGCGCTCAACCTTATCGGCATAATCAATGCCTTTTACATCTTTGAATATTCGCTTGATCAATCCCTCAAACATTTCCAGGATGTCTTCCTGTTCAACAAAAGACATTTCGCAGTCGATTTGTGTAAACTCAGGTTGCCTGTCTGCGCGGAGATCTTCATCTCTGAAACACTTTACGACTTGATAGTACCTGTCGTACCCGCTGACCATCAATAGTTGTTTGAATGTTTGCGGTGACTGTGGCAGTGCATAAAATTGCCCGGCGTTCATTCTGGAGGGAACTACAAAGTCTCTTGCACCTTCAGGGGTTGACTTGATCAAGAATGGCGTTTCAATGTCCATGAATTGATGCTCATGGAGATAGTTTCTTGCAGAGCGGTTGACAGCATATCTCAATTCAAGATTTTTCTTGACTGGGTTTCTGCGCAAGTCCAAATACCTGAATTTCATTCTCAGGTCATCTCCACCATCGGTGTCGTCTTGTATGGTAAATGGGGGAGTAACAGATTTGTTCAGGATGGAAAAATTTTGAATTTCAATTTCTATCTCACCTGTTGCTATGGTTGCATTTTTATTGCTCCTTTCAATCACCTTTCCGTTCACCTGTAGTACAAATTCACGACCAAGGGGATGCTGATCAAGTTGACCAGCAAGTGATTCGTTGAAAACCAACTGGGTAATTCCATATCTGTCGCGCAGGTCAACAAATGTGATGGCTCCAAATTTTCGGATGGTTTGGATCCAACCGGCAAGGGTAACTACTGAACCAACATGGCTCATCCTCAATTCTCCACAAGTATGTGATCTGAACATGGTATAAGATTGGATGCTTTGAAAGGGTCCAAAGATAGCTCAAGGATGGGTTTTGGGCAAGATTAGTTCCCAAGCCTCTGCTCTTGTTCCCTGATCAGGGATTCAGTTTGTCTCTCGGTTTTTTCAGTAAAATCAGGCCGATGCATGAAGTAGAGATAATAATAAGCAAGGATCAGGAGTCCAATTCCAAATGGAATAATCGAAAACTGTCTCAGTCCGTAAGCACCAATGAGATTTTCATCCCAATGAAAGAACTCGCCAACCATCCAGGTGCAATTGGCTGTGATCCAGAAATCAATCGCCAGGTTGTGAATCAATTCACTGGTTATTTTCCTGGTTTGATAAGTGATCAATACAGCTACTGTGAGGGTGGGAATGATCATGATCAATGCAGGGTATTTAAGATTTACAGCCCAGCAGATGTCTTTGATCAGCCACAGCAAAATGTGAAGGTTTTCTACCTTACGGTATTTATAAGGAATATGGTAGACTTTTTGCTCCTTCATCAACAAATGGCGGTTTTATTTCGCGGACATGGCAGCTGCCATGGTCTTTCCAATATCAGCGGGACTATCAACTACATGAATGCCGCATTCACGCATGATTTTCATTTTTGCAGCTGCAGTATCATCTGATCCGCCAATGATGGCTCCTGCATGTCCCATTCTTCTGCCGGGAGGAGCAGTTTGTCCGGCGATAAAGCCCACAACAGGCTTTGTGCCGTGTTCTTTGATCCATCTTGCTGCTTCTGCTTCCATGCCTCCACCAATCTCGCCAATCATGACAATGCCTTTGGTTGCTGGATCATTCATCAGCAATTCAACTGCATCTCTTGTGGGAGTTCCGATGATGGGGTCGCCGCCAATGCCGATGGCAGTGGTTACACCCAAACCAGCTTTTGCAATCTGGTCGGCTGCTTCATATGTCAGGGTGCCTGATTTTGATACGATTCCAATGTTTCCTTTTTTGAAAATAAATCCTGGCATGATACCCACTTTGCATTCCTCTGCTGTGATCACACCCGGACAATTGGGTCCGATGAGCCTTGTTTGCTTTCCTTCGAGATGATGCTTCACTTTTACCATGTCTTGTACCGGAATACCTTCTGTAATGCAAACTACGAGTGCAATGCCTGCTTCAGCAGCCTCAATGATGGCATCAGCCGCGAATGCTGGGGGTACAAAAATGATGCTGACATCAGCTCCAGTATGGTTGACAGCATCTGCTACAGTATTGAAAACGGGACGATCCAGGTGTTTGCTTCCGCCCTTGCCGGGTGTAACACCACCCACTACTTGGGTTCCGTATTCGATCATTTGGGTTGCGTGAAAAGTGCCCTCAGTTCCTGTAAAACCCTGCACAATGATTTTGGATGATTTGTTCACTAAAACAGACATGATAGTATCGTTATTTTGTGTCGCGAAGATAATAAAAAAAGGAGAGGGGGCTCGACTAGGAATTTAAAAGTTTATCCATGTCGCGGTCATTCTGAATTTTACCCTTCACTTCAAGCATTCTCATGTCTTTGGCGTCTTTCAGGAATTCAGAGGCAAAGATGAAATTGTTGAGCCTCTCATTCTTACTGAAGATGATTTCTTTGTTGCTGCCTTCCCACTCTTTTCTGCCCTGGTACATGTAGATGATCTTGTCGCCAATTTCCATTACACTGTTCATGTCGTGGGTATTCACCACAGTGGTGATATTGAATTCCTGCGTGATTTCCTTGATGAGTTTGTCGATCACCAGAGAAGTTTGAGGGTCCAGTCCAGAGTTGGGCTCGTCACAAAAAAGGTATTGAGGATTCAGGACGATCGCTCTGGCAATACCCACTCTTTTTTTCATGCCACCGCTCAATTCTGCAGGTGATTTTTTATGTGCTTCACCGAGATTGACACGGTCCAACACTTCATCAACCCTTTTTTGCTTTTCAGCTTTGGTTTGATGGGTGAACATATCCAAGGGGAACATGATGTTTTGCTCCACGGTCATGCTGTCAAATAAAGCAGATCCTTGAAAAAGCATTCCGATCTTTCTGCGCATTATTTTTTTCTGGTCAGTATTCAGCTGCGTAAAATTGACTCCATCGTACATGATGTTTCCGGCATCAGGCTCGAGCAAGCCGACCAGGCATTTCATCAAAACTGTTTTTCCACTGCCGCTGGCACCAATGATCAGGTTGCACTTCCCGGTATCAAAAGATGCGCTGACATCCTCGATCACAGTCTTGTTTGCAAATCCTTTTTTTATATTTTCTACGACAATCATTGCTTTTTTATAAAAGTATCGCTGCCAGCAAATAATCAGCCAACAATATCATGATACAGCTGGTAACAACTGCAGTTGTACTCGCCCTGCCGATTTCCAATGCACCCCCTCTTACGTTGTAACCAAAATATGCTGGAATCGCCGTAATGATGAATGCAAAAGTATATGCCTTGGTTAACGCAAAGGTTACATTGTAGGGAACAAATGAATCCAGTAAACCTCTGTCATAAATTTCATGTGGCAATATTCCAGTGAAATCTCCAATCATTCGTCCACCCCAAATGCCCAATGTCATCGCAATGATCACCAACAATGGGATGGTTATCAGCGCTGCGATGATTTTTGGCAGGATGAGAAAAGCTTTTGTATTGATACCCATGATTTCCAATGCATCGATTTGTTCGCTCACCCGCATATTTCCCAGTTCGGATGATATTTTGCTTCCAACCACACCTGCAAGTACAATGCATGTGATGGTAGGTGCGAATTCCAAGATTACACTGTCGCGCACAATTTGTGCAATGACAGATCGGGGGATAATGGGACTCACAAATTGATAGGCAGTTTGAAGGGTTGAAACAGCACCGATAAAAAGTGAAATGATGGATACGATGCCCAATGAGCCAATTCCCAATTCAACACACTGATGCATGAGTTCCTTCCAGTACATGCGCCAATGTTCGGGCTTGGTAAACATGCCCTTGATCATCAGCAGAAATTCACCTAATCTTGTGAAGATGTTCATCCTTTATCGGCTTTCCTCATTTTATATTGCGCATCAATTACTGCAATGACAACCATGTTCAAAATACTTCTGGTTGAAGATCCGATTTGAAGTACGTGCACTGGTTTTTTCAATCCCAGCAATACTGGACCAATCGCATCTGCCCCTCCAACCTCCTGCAATAAATTGTATGCAATGTTCCCAGCACTCAAGTTCGGGAAAATCAATGTATTTACTTCTCCAGCATCAATCAATTCCGAAAAAGGATAGCTCTCGCGCATCACTTCCTTGTTAAATGCAACAATGCCCTGCATTTCCCCATCCACGATCAAAGAAGGATTTTTTTGTTTGACAATTGCTCTGGCATTCCTGACCGTCATGGCCTCAGGGGTATCACTGCTTCCGAAATTGGAATAGCTCAACATGGCAATACGCGGTGTGATGCCAAAGGTTCTAACCTCTTTTGCAACAAGCAAGGTGATATCAGCCAGCTCTTCGGCTGTGGGGTTGAAATTGACAGTGGTGTCTGCAAGAAACAGTGGACCCTTCTTGGTGAGCATGATGTACATGCCGGCAATCTTGGAGACGCCTTCTTCCTTGCCAATGATTTGAATAGCCGGACGAATGGTGTCTGGATAACTTCTGCTCAATCCTGAAATCATGGCATCAGCATCTCCCATTTCAACCATCATACAACCAAAATGGTTTCTGTCTCTCATCAACTTGTCTACCTCTTGGCTGTTGACACCTCTGCGCTGACGTTTCTTGAAGAAAACTTCACCGTATTTTTTCCTGACTTCCTTTTCATCCTGACTTTTGGGATTGATGATTTGAATGCCCTCTATGTTGATGTTGTGCTCCTCGCAGAGTGATTTTATGATTTCTGGTGTACCCAGTAAAATAGGAATGGCTATTCCCTCATCCAATGCAATCTGAGCAGCTTTCAACACATTGGTGTTTTCTGCATCTGCAAATACCACCCGTTTGGGATCTCTTCTTGCTTTGGCTCCCAATGCACGAACGAGCTGGTTGTCTATGCCCAATCTCTTGTTCAGTTCTATTTCATAAGCGTTCCAATTGGAGATAGGTTTTTTTGCAACACCTGAATCCATTGCAGCTTTTGCAACAGCAGGAGAAACGGTGCTGATGAGTCGCGGATCCATTGGTTTGGGTATGATATAATTAGGTCCAAATGCAATGGTGGATTCATTGTATGCCATGTTTACAATATCGGGAACAGGTCCCTTTGTCAACTCTGCCAATGCCTTGACGGCTGCAAGCTGCATGGCCTGATTGATTTGGGTAGCCCTCACATCCAGTGCACCTCTGAATATGTATGGGAATCCCAATACATTGTTCACTTGGTTTGGATAATCTGATCTTCCGGTAGCCATGATGATGTCTTCTCTGCAAGAGGTTGCATCTTCCCAACTGATTTCAGGATCCGGATTGGCCATGGCAAATACAATCGGGTTTTTTGCCATCGATTGAACCATATTTTTGGTAACTACGTTGCCTTTGCTCAATCCAATGAATACATCTGCACCTTTGAATGCTTGCTCGAGTGTGATCTCTTTTTTGTCGACTGCAAAGAATTGTTTTCTCTGATCCAGGTCCTCTCTTTTTGTATGTATGAGTCCTTTTGAATCAAACATCAATACATTTTCTTTTTTGGCGCCAAGTGCGATGTAAAGCTCCACACAGGCCATCGCTGCTGCACCTGCACCGTTTACCACAAACAATATCTTTGAAATATCTTTACCCTGTAATTCAAGCGCATTGAGCAAAGCAGCTGAGCTGATGATCGCTGTACCGTGCTGATCATCATGCATCACCGGAATGTTCATCTCCTCTTTCAATCTCTGTTCAATGTAAAAGCATTCAGGTGCTTTGATATCTTCCAAGTTGACACCGCCAAAAGTTGGCTGGAGAGCCTTCACGATCTCAACAAATTTTTCAGGATCTTTCTCTGCAATCTCAATGTCAAACACATCAATGTCAGCAAAAATCTTGAACAATACTCCCTTGCCCTCCATGACGGGTTTTCCGGCCTCCGGACCAATATCGCCCAAACCCAACACAGCAGTTCCATTGCTGATGACGGCAACAAGGTTCCCCTTTGCAGTGTACTTGTACACATTTTCAATGTCTTCAAATATTTCTTTACAAGGTTCTGCTACTCCTGGCGAATAGGCAAGCGATAAATCTCTCTGGGTCTTGGCCTCTTTGGTAGGGATCACTTCAATTTTACCAGGCCTTCCTTTGGCATGGTATTCCAATGCTTGTTCTTTCCTTAGTTTTTGTTGCATATGGCTGTTTTAATCGTTCAATTGGTTAGAGTGTAGCCCCAAAGGTTGCCATCATCCTCATGCCAATTTCAATTGCATCTTCATCGATATCAAACGTAGGTGTGTGAACACCTGAAGTAATATTTTTTTGTTTGTTGCCAGTGCCGAGTCTGAAAAAACAACCGGCAATTTTTTGTGAATAATAACCGAAGTCTTCGGCGCCCATTCTCAATTCCCCATCTTCTACATTGTTCTCTCCAACAGTGGAAACTGCGATAGATTTCGCTCTTTCGGTAATGACAGGGTCATTGTAAACGGTAGGGTAACCCACATCGATCTTAAAATCAATCTCAGCACCGGATGACTTTGCTATTCCCTCAGCCACATCCTGCATTCTTTTGTGTGCATTGAACCTCCAGCTTTCATCCATCGCCCTGAAAGTGCCCATGAGTTTTACTTCAGAGGGAATGACATTCGTAGTGAAACCGCCATTGATGGCACACATGGAAAGTACGGAGGGGGAGAGCGGATCCTTGTCACGGCTGACCACCTTCTGCAATGCGACCACCAGCTCAGATGCCGCCAGTACAGTGTCGGCCGTTAAATGAGGAGTAGCAGCATGTCCGCCTTTGCCTTTCACCGTTACATATATTTCATCTGCACTGGCCATCGCTTTTCCGCTCCTGAAACTCAGTTTTCCTGTTTCAAGGATGGGATGAACATGCAATCCAACGATCGCGGTAGGAGCGGGATTTTCGAGTACACCTTCTTTGATCAATATACTTGCACCACCCGGATTCTTTTCTTCTCCAGGCTGAAAAATCAATTTCACTGTTCCTTCCCAGTCCTGTTTTGTTTCATGCAGAATTTTTGCTGCACCGAGTAAAATGCTGGTATGCACATCGTGTCCGCATGCATGCATGACACCCGGAACTGTGGAGGTATATGTTGTTTTGTTTTCTTCTTGTATAGGAAGCGCATCGATATCTGCCCTAAGGGCTATAACCCTGCTTGATTTTTTACCTTCTATCAACGCAACGACACCCGTTTCTGCCATCACTTTGAACGGAATACCCAACGATTGCAAGTGATCCTGTATAAATAATGATGTTTTGAATTCTTTGTAGCTCAATTCAGGATTGGCATGCAAATGATGTCGCACATTTCTGTATGTTTCAAAATAAGTCTTGGAAAGCAATTCAATTTTGTCTTTCAGCATGTTCTTAGATATTATCAATCAATCATTCGCCTTGTTCTCTGCCATGGCAAGCCTTGTATTTTTTTCCGCTACCACAAGGACATGGATCGTTTCGTCCAACTTTTGGACCTACCCTCACAGGTTCTGATTTTGAAATTTGAGACGGATCATGGTATTCATTGCCACCTTCCAAGATTTCATTGGATGGAGCTGAGCTGAATTCATCTTTTCTCTCTTTCATCTTGCTCATATCTGTTTTGGACTCTTTCCCTTCTCTCAATGACTGGGTAGTGTTTTCAGCTGGAAGGGCGGCGTGACAGAGGTATGAAACAATTTCTTTGTTGATTTCAGCATCCATGTTTGAAAAAAGTTCAAATGCTGATTGTTTATAGATAACCAAGGGATCTTTTTGCTCGTAAACTGCTGTTTGTACACTCTGCTTTAAATCATCCATGGCTCTTAGATGTTCCTTCCAGCTGTCGTCTATGATCGACAGTGTGATGGATTTCTCAAGAGAGGAGAGAAGCTCCATTCCCTTGGACTGAATAGTTTTATCAAGATTGGTCAATACATTGGCTGTTTTTTTGCCATCTGTAAATGGAACAAAAACATTGGTGATGTGGTTTCCTTGTGTGAGTTTTACATTCTGAAAAATGGGTAATGCCTGTTTGGCAATCGACTGTTTTCTGAATTGATAGTGTTGGATGGCTTCCTGATACAGCTTCTCGCTCAGCTCTTGTGGATTTCCTTTTTCCAGTTCAGCAGGATTGATAGCAGTATTG
Source organism: Bacteroidota bacterium (assembly GCA_041183265.1). Lineage (GTDB taxonomy): Bacteria > Bacteroidota > Bacteroidia > Chitinophagales > Chitinophagaceae > Pollutibacter. The sequence goes on along the minus strand of JBEGMC010000097.1, from coordinate 38,028 downwards.
ACCCCAAGTTGCATGATGGTGTTCAGGGAGAATCCCTCATGGTCAGCAGTTCCTGCATATTGATTGATCAGTCCTGATGCGACTGAATAGAATGCATTGTCCAGGTCGAGTGCAAGTCGCTCTCCAAACAAGGCATGTTGTCTTTTGCTGTACACAACATTTCTTTGTTTGTTCATGACATCATCATACTCCAACAATCTTTTTCTGATGCCAAAGTTGTTTTCCTCCACTTTTTTCTGAGCTCTTTCAATGCTCTTGGTGATCATGCTGTGTTGGATGACTTCGCCTTCTTTGTAACCCATCCTGTCCATCAAAGAAGCAATTCTGTCGCTTCCAAACATTCTCATCAGGTCATCCTCCAGCGAAACATAGAACTGCGATGATCCAGGATCGCCCTGTCGGCCAGCACGACCTCTCAATTGTCGGTCAACACGTCTGCTCTCATGTCGCTCTGTGCCTATGATAGCGAGTCCACCTGCTTCCTTCACCCCTGGTCCCAATTTAATATCCGTACCTCGTCCAGCCATGTTGGTGGCGATGGTTACATTTCCAGCCAATCCTGCTTCTGCAACCACCTGTGCTTCTCTTGAGTGTTGTTTTGCATTCAACACATTGTGTGGTATTTTTTTCTGTTGCAGCATTCTGGAAAGCAGCTCAGATACTTCAACGGAAGTTGTACCCACGAGTATAGGACGTCCAGCATTCCTGAGTTGTTCCACTTCGTCGATGACCGCCTTGAACTTTTCTCTTTTTGTTTTGTATACAAGATCTTCCTGGTCTTTTCTGATCAGATTCAAATTGGTTGGAATGGATACCACATCTAATTTATAGATGTTCCAAAGCTCAGCCGCCTCTGTTTCTGCAGTACCTGTCATACCTGCCAGCTTGTGATACATCCTGAAGTAATTCTGCAGTGTAACGGTGGCGTAGGTTTGGGTAGCTGCTTCGATTTTGACATTTTCTTTGGCTTCAATGGCCTGATGGAGACCGTCACTGTATCTCCTTCCCTCCATGATCCTGCCGGTTTGCTCGTCAACAATTTTGACCATTCCATCCAGCACCACATATTCGATGTCTTTTTCAAAAACTGTGTATGCTTTCAGCAACTGCTGTATGGTATGAATGCGATCGGCTTTTTGAGAATATTCCTGCAACAGTGATTCCTTTCGGCTGATTTTTTCATCTATGCTTCCACTGCTTTTTTCAATATCGGCCAATTCGATGGAGAGATCAGGCAGTACAAAGAGATTAGGATCCTCACCTGCTTTGGTGATGTAATGCAATCCTTTGTCAGTCAGTTCAACCTGGTTGTTTTTTTCGTCGATGTGGAAGTAAAGTTCTTCGTCAACTGTCGGCATTTGTTTTTGCTGTTCAGCCAGATAAAAGTTCTCTGCTCTTTGCAGTTTAACTTTGATGCCTGGCTCACTTAGGAATTTGATCAATGCAGAGTTTTTAGGCAATCCCCTGTAGGCGCGCATCAAATGCAATCCACCTTCTTGCGGACCATCTTTGCCTTCAGCGATCATTTTTTTTGCATCCAGCAGAGATTTGGCAACAATTTGTTTTTGAACTTCCACCAATTGTTGAATGCGTGGCTTGTGAACATGATATTGCTGATCATCGCCTTTAGCAACGGGTCCGGATATGATCAAAGGTGTTCTCGCATCATCGATCAAGACACTATCAACCTCATCCACCATGGCAAAGTGGTGTTTTCTTTGCACCATTTCATCTGGAGAATGAACCATGTTGTCTCTCAAATAGTCAAAGCCGAATTCATTGTTGGTTCCGTATGTAATGTCTGCCTGATAAGCTTTTCTTCTTGCATCTGAATGTGGCTGGTGTTTGTCGATGCAATCTACAGTGAGTCCCAGCCATTCGAAGAGCGTCCCGTTCCACTCAGAGTCACGTTTTGCCAAATAATCATTCACGGTAACGATGTGAACACCTTCTCCTGCCAATGCATTGAGATAAGCAGGCAGCGTGGAGACCAATGTCTTTCCTTCCCCTGTTGCCATCTCTGATATTTTACCTTGGTGCAGAACAGTTCCTCCAATCAGCTGCACGTCATAGTGCACCATATTCCAGTTTACCAGATTGCCCGCAGCCATCCAGCTTGTTTTGAACACAGATTCGTTTCCTTTGATGGTAACATAATCTTTTCTTACGCTCAAGTCACGATCTAAATCAGTCGCAGTAGCTGTGAGTTCTTCATTCTCTTTGAATCTTCTGCCTGCTTCTTTTACGACTGCAAATGCCTCAGGCAGCAGATCATTCAATATTTCTTCTATTTGTCCATCGCGCTTCTTCTTCAGCTCATCCACTTGTTTGTAGAAATCATCCTTGCCCAAAATATCTTCAGCAGGCAATTGTTCGGCCGCCTGTTCAAGGTCGGTGATGGATTGGTTGATTTCTTTCAAGTGATCTTGGATCCTCGATTTGAATTCGGTGGTTTTTGACCTCAGCTGGTCGTTTGTCAGACTGGCATATGATGAAAAATGCGCATTGATTTTATCTACGATCGGATAGATGAGTTTTACGTCTTTCTCTGACTTGCTGCCTCCCAGTATCTTCGTTAAAAATGTAAACATAACCTTCGGTTCTTTCTAAGGGGTCAAATTTAGTTCATTTATGCTGAAAGGCGGGTTTCACCGAAGGCAAAGCATTACCTTTGACATCCAATTCGCGAATATATTAGTATGAAAAGAGGATTTTACGCACTGTTTATTGTTTTATTAACAAGTTTTGGGTCTTTTTCACAGGATGGATTTCAAGTAAACGGCCGCTTGGTTGACACACTTGGAAATCCCATTTCCAGGGCAACTGTGGGTGTATATATTGCCGGGGGAAAAGACACGATCAAGACCATCACCAACAACGTGGGATTCTTTTTGATAAAGGGCATTCCCGAGAGAAAATTTGTATTGATGATATCCAGTTTGGGATACGGTACCACCCTGAAAGCGTATACCATTCCAGTTGACGAGGAAGTTCTTAAACTGGAGGAAATCAAATTGCTTCCATCTTACAGCTCCATGCAGGAAATCATCGTTTCCGTCCCGCCGATCATCGTAAAAGAGGATACTGTGGAATACAAGGCAGATTCCTTCCGTCTGAAACCCAACGCAATGGTGGAGGACCTGCTGAAAAAAATGCCTGGTATTGAGGTTGATAAAAACGGAAACATTACTGCACAAGGAAAAACAGTCACCAAGGTCAGGGTCAATGGCAAGGATTTCTTTAGCGGCGATCCCAAAGCTGCAACCCAGCAATTGTCAGCTGACATGATTGACAAAGTGCAGGTCGTGGATGATTATGGAGACCTGGCCAATGCATCGGGCATCAAAGACGGAGAGCCAGACAAAGTCATCAATTTGCAATTGAAGAAAGACCGCAACAGGGGTGTGTTCAGCAGGACAACTGTGGGTGCAGGAACAAATGACAGGTACGCTGCAACCACCAACGTGAATTTTTTCAACAACAATAAGCAGCTCTCTGTTTTCGGGGGAGCAAACAACAACAACTCAAGCACATTTGATTTCAACAGCAGCGGTGGAGGAGGGTTCGGTGGACAAGGCGGAGGTGGCGGGGGACGTGGATTCCAGATCAATATTGGTGGAAACAACCAGAGTGGAATCGGCGGACAAGAAGGGTTGAGCACAACCAATTCACTGGGATTCAATTTCAGGAACGATTTGGAAAATAAAAAAGGGTCTGTGTATGGTAATTACAGCTACTCCTCACGCAAAACAGAAATCGAAAGAGATATCGCATCACAAAACTTTTTCCAAAACACCAAGTTTCTCAATCACCAGGTCGTTAATTCCACATCCAATGTATATACACACAGGGCTTCTTTGAATTTTGAGTGGAACATCGACTCGTTCAATTATGTAAAGTTTATTCCGGAGTTTTTTGCAAGGGAAAACAACTCCACAACAGCAAGTGTATTTGATTACTTGAAAAATGATACCGATACAACCAGTTTTGGCAAGAACAACGATTTTTCAAAATCCTTTTCGCCCAGCTTCAACGGCAACCTGATTTTCAATCACAAGTTTCAAAAGCGTGGTAGAAATCTCTCAGTAAATATCACTGGTGGATACAACAGCACAGATGGGGAGAGTGATAAAAACAACCTGACACGCAATTATCTTCTGAATAAGATTGATAGTGTGATTTTGAAGCAAAATGTGAATACCAACAATCAGTCTGATAATTTCAATATTCGCTTCAACTTCTCTGAGCCCATTATGCAGGGCAGATACCTTGACTTGATTTATTCTTACAGTCAGTCTTATGTAAACAATGACCGTGCCACATTTGTGGAAGATGCACTTGGAAATGCCGTGTTTTCTGATTTGTTGAGCAATGCTTTCGAAACTGATTTCATTCGTCAGCGCATTGGTGCCAATATCAGAACGGTTCGCAAAAAATACAATTATACTTTCGGAGCGAGCTCGCAGCCTGTGTATCAGAGAGGATACTCCATCTCCAAAGATTCTGCTTACACACCGATCAAGAGAATCAATTTGCTTCCTTCAGCCAATTTTGCATACAACTTCACACGCAATAAAACCTTGCGATTCTTTTACAATGGAAATGCAAATCAACCTACGTTTTCACAATTACAACCCGTGAAAGACGTATCCAATCCGCAGTACCAGATCCAGGGCAACCCACTCTTGAAACCAGAGCTGGCACATATTTTCAGTCTGTCATTCAATAATTTGAATTTTCTGACTGGACAAACATTTTTCATTGGAACCAACTTTAATTTCACCAACAACCAGATTGTAAACAATACCAGCAGGGTAGGAAACAATGGGGCGCAGCTCACCACTTACGAGAATGTGAATGGGGCTTATTCTGCAAGCGGATTTTACAATTTCAGCAAACCCTGGAGCAACCGTACTTACATAGTATCCTTCAATGGTTCTGCCGCCTATAACAACAGCATCACTTTCATTGATAATATCCAGAATTTTGGAAAGACATTGTTGTTTGCGCAAGGAGCTAAATTTGAAATCAACTGGAAAGAATGGTTGGAATTTGACGTAGGAGGAAGGTATGGTGTAAACAACACAAAATATACACTTGCAGGTCAGCCCAATGTCAATTACCACAGTTGGACCCTGACCAACAATTCCCGTATTGATTTTCCAGGTGGGTGGGTTTTCAGACATGATTTAGAATACATCATCAACAGAGGATTGTCATCTGCTGTGAATCAAAACATTGCTTTATTGAATGCGAATTTTGAAAAGACCCTCTTCAAAAAGAAGAACGGAATTTTCAGGATATCAGGATTTGATATTTTAAACCAGAATAAAGCAATCGCCAGAACAGTCAATGGAAATAACATCGTTGATACCAGAGTGAACCGTCTCACAAGATATTTTATGATGAGCTTCATTTACAGATTCAACAAATACAAAGGGCAACAGCCTTCCTCCAACATGGGTGGCCCTGGCGGTGGACAAATGAGGGATGTTCGATTCTAATGGATTCTGTCACGCACATAGTACTGGGTGCATGTGTTGGTGAAGTTGTAATGGATAAAAAAGCTGGCAAAAAAGCCATGCTTTGGGGAGCGCTGGCACAGAGCGTACCCGACATTGACTTTATCAACGGGGCATGGATGCCGCTCACAAAAGAGTTGATGGCACACAGGGGCATCACACATTCCTTCCTGTTTGCATTCGTTGTCTCCCTTTTTCTTGCTTTGGTTGCCAGCAAATGGCATAAAAAGGACGCAATCAGTACGTCAAAATGGTTTTCATTTTTTCTGATTGAAGTATTGATTCACTTGTTGCTGGATTCTTTGAATAATTATGGCACCGGATTGTTGGAGCCTTTCTCAACTGAGAGAATTGCATTCAACATACTGTATGTTGCCGATCCAATGTTTACAATTATTCCGTTGTTTGTTTTCTTTTTCTTATTGTTTTCAAAAATGGATCATTTGCACCGGATTAAATGGGCGAGGATAGGAATACTGGCTCCAGTTTTTTATTGCTGTTTTGCTCTGTTGAATAAATTCAATATCGAAAAAAGTGTTGCCAAGCATGTAACCCATTCATCAAAATATTTTACAGCCCCAACATTGTTGAATAATTTTCTGTGGACCGCCGTTATTCAAGACAGCACTGGTTTTCAAGTCGGTTATAAATCTATTTTTAGTAAAAACGAATTTGTATTCACAAGATTTGAACAACATGAAACTTACTTGGATAGCATACATGATCACCAGGAAGTGATGGACCTTAAAGTGTTTTCACAGGGGTTCTATACACTTGAAAAATGGAATGATACGCTGGTCTTTAATGATTTGAGGTTTGGTCAAATCAATGGTTGGGAAAATCCATCCAGTAAGTTTGCTTTTCATTATTTTTTATCGCATCCCGCCAACAATGATTTGGTGGTGCAGCGAGGACGATTTGCGGCACTTAATGTACGATCTGCAAAAAAATTGTGGACTAGGATGTTTGATCTTAAATAAAAAACCCTGGATAGACCAGGGTTTCTAGAAGTATTCTGCTGATATTACAATCCCATTTTCTTTTTGAGATTCGCATCAATCGCATCAAGAAATTCCTCTGTATAGAGGAAATGTTCACCGTGGTTTACCTTGTTGCCATGGATACAAACTGCCAGATCTTTTGTCATTTTGCCTTCTTCGACTGTTTCGATACAAACAGCTTCCAGTGCATCTGCAAATTTGATCAGTTCCTGGTTGTTGTCCAGTTTACCTCTGAATGCCAATCCGCGGGTCCAGGCAAAAATCGAAGCAATCGGATTGGTGCTGGTTGGTTTGCCTTTTTGATGATCGCGATAGTGTCGTGTAACAGTTCCGTGAGCAGCTTCTGACTCCATGGTTTTTCCATCTGGAGTAACCAAAACCGATGTCATGAGTCCCAGAGATCCAAATCCCTGCGCAACCGTATCGCTTTGTACATCACCGTCGTAGTTTTTGCATGCCCATACAAATTTGCCATTCCATTTCAAGGCACTTGCAACCATGTCATCAATCAATCTGTGTTCATAAGTAATGCCGGCAGCTTCGTAAGATGATTTGAATTCATTTTCATAGATATCTTGGAAGATATCCTTGAATCTGCCATCGTATTTTTTTAAGATGGTATTCTTGGTACTCATGTAGAGCGGCCATCCTTTTTGAAGTGCCATGTTGAAACAGCTTCTTGCAAAGCCTTTGATGCTTTCATCTGTATTGTACATGCTCATTGCCACACCCGCACCCTTGAATTGGTAAACTTCATGTTCGATCACTTGTCCATCTTCTCCTTCGAATTTAATGGTAAGTTTTCCCTTTCCCGGCACTGTAAAATCAGTTGCGCGGTATTGATCACCAAATGCATGACGGCCGACAATAATCGGACTGTCCCAATTGGTAACCAGTCGCGGTATATTTTTGATAACAATCGGCTCCCTGAATACGGTTCCATCCAGAATGTTTCGAATGGTTCCATTGGGACTCTTCCACATTTGTTTGAGGTTGAATTCTTTCACACGTGCTTCATCTGGAGTAATGGTAGCGCATTTGATTCCCACGCCATATTGTTTGATAGCATTGGCAGCATCAACAGTTACTTGGTCATTGGTTTGATCACGGTATTCTACACCAAGATCATAATATTTGATATCAAGATCCAAGTAGGGAAGAATCAATTTATCCTTGATAAACTTCCAAATAATTCTTGTCATCTCATCGCCATCCAATTCAACCACTGGATTCAATACTTTGATTTTTGCTGCCATAAGGTAATTTTAAGGCTGCAAAGGTACTGACTGCTGGTCAATTTTACAATGGTTATGGGTAGGTATTATGCCTCCATATGATGACTCTCTTCCACCAGTGCAGTTTGTTTTTCTGCAAGGTGACGGAGTTTGTCGACTGAAATGAATTTAAAATGCTTTGCCCGGAATCTGATCAATTGCTCTTTTTCAAAATCCGCCAGGATTCTTGAAACCTGTTCTTTGGTGGTTCCAGCCAAGTCAGCCATTTCTTGTCGGTCGATGTGAACACGGATGCCAAGTCCTGTTTGCTTGTAATTGTAAGTATCCGCAAGGTGAACAAGAATGCCAGCCACTTTTTCTCTCACCGTTTGTTGTGCGATTTGCAAAAGTTTTACCTCTGTTGTTCTGATTTCTTTTAGAAATATTTTTCTGATTTCTTCTTGGAGCAATTCGTTTTTTTGATAAAGGTTTTTGAAAAAACCAAGCTCTATGAAGCAAATTCTACTGTCCTCTACAGCTGTTGCAGTGTAGGGTTGCAAGCCAGTGTAGCTAAGGAATCGGTGTCCCATGGTTTGTCCGGGTCCGATAAGTCTCAAAATGAAAGGCCTTTGTGAGTCTGCGTTCATCTCTAATTTGATGACGCCGGTTTGAATGAAGTAGATGCCATTGATTTCATCACCTTCTCTAAAAATCAATTCGCCTTTTTTGAATTCATAGTGGTGTTTAAAAGGCTTGTAAACTGCGTGATCTTCGCCGAATGATTTCAGCATGATGCAATTCTTTACTGTGCAGGTCTGACAGTAGGATGTAATTCTGGTCATGGGTAAGCGGTTTAAAAATGTTTTAAAAAAATAACCTTTGCTACCAACCAGATAGTGCAATATTAATTGTTTAATTATATCACCCGGCAATACCTATCAAAACATTACAAAAATGTTATTAAATCGCAAATAGTGGGGAAAACCGAGTGATTTTGAATTAAGGTGCTAATTGATTAATTTTGCAGCCCGCCAAGGCGAGGTAGCTCAGGTGGTTAGAGCGTCGGATTCATATCCGCCGCGGCGGACTCGGGTGAAAGCTGATAGAAATAAAATTAGGCGAGGTAGCTCAGGTGGTTAGAGCGTCGGATTCATAACCCGAAGGTCTCGGGTTCAACTCCCGATCTCGCTACAAAGGTCTCAGATGAGACCTTTTTTTATGCAAACAAAAGACTGCAAGGCTCATGGACATCTAAAAAGATGATGTATCTTTTAACTCATTAAGTCCATAGCCAAACTTTCTGTATGAAACTAACTTTTACTTTGATGTGTCTGACGTCTTGCCTCTTGCTATCTGGTATTGCTATTGGTCAATCCAAATCACCGCAGGCCAATACCAATTTCGGATTGGTGGAGGGTATAAAAGAAAAAAGCGGCATTCTCTCTTTCAAGGGAATTCCATTTGCAGCACCACCTGTTGGTGATTTTAGGTGGAGGGAACCACAACCATTGAAAAAATGGGAAGGAGTGCTTCAAACAAAACAATTCGGACCCAGAGCGATGCAGGCTCCCATATTCGGTGATATGAATTTTAGATCCAACGGTATGAGCGAGGATTGTCTTTATCTGAACGTGTGGACACCTCAAACAAACGGTAGATTGCCGGTGTTGGTTTATTTCTATGGTGGAGGTTTTGTCGCAGGAGATGGCTCCGAAGGTCGTTACGATGGCGAGCGCATGGCTACAAAAGGAATTGTAACCATCACAGTAAATTACAGGTTGGGAGTTTTTGGATCCCTTGCTCATCCTGAACTCAGTAAAGAGTCACCCCATCAGGCTTCTGGAAATTATGGATTGCTGGATCAGGCTGCTGCATTGAAATGGGTAAAAGAAAACATCACCAACTTCGGTGGTGATCCCAATAAAATCACCATCGCAGGTGAATCTGCCGGATCTGTTTCTGTGAGTGCACAAATGGTTTCACCACTCTCAAGGCACTTGATCGCAGGGGTTATTGGGGAGAGCGGTTCACTGCTTGGTGCCCTTCCACCCGTTCCCTTGGCGGATGCAGAAAAAAATGGATTGGAATTTGCAAAGAAAACTGGCGTTTCATCTTTGGCTGAACTAAGAAAACTTTCCTCTGATTCAATTTTGAATGCGGCAACCAAACATGGGCCTTTCAGATTTCCCACGACACTGGATGGTTATTTCTTTCCTAAGGATCCTCTTTCCATTTTCAAGTCAGGTGAACAGGCGCAGGTCCCGCTTTTGGTTGGATGGAATTCAGAAGAATCCGGTGCCAGGGCAGTCATGGGAAGAGATTCCTTTACAGTTCAAAATTTTCAGCAAGCAGTCAAGAGACTTTATGGCGACAACAGCCAGGCCATATTAAATGTGTACACAACATCCAATGATGAAGAAGTAGAAAAAGTCGCTACCGAACTTGCAGGAGATCGTTTCATCAGTTTTAGTACATGGCGATGGGCCGATATGCATGAAAAAACCGGAAAAGGTATGCCCGTTTACAGGTATTATTATACCAAACCACGTCCACCTATGACGCCGGAAATGGGTGATGCTGTAGCCGGATTGGCTGGCGGTGTTCAGAGAAATACCGGTGCCCCCAAGCCACCGATACCGAAAGGTGCAGTGCACTCAGCCGAAATTGAATATTGCATGGGCAATCTTCATTATAACAAGGTGTATGCCTGGACAAAAGACGATTATAAAGTATCTGAGACCATGCAGGACTTCTTTGCCAACTTTATAAAAACAGGTAATCCCAACGGAAAGTCATTGCCCAATTGGCCTGCAACCAAAACAGCAAAGCCTTCGCCTGTAATGTACATTGATGTAACAAGTGCGTCTAAGCAAGATCCATTCGCACAGCGATACGAAGTATTGCAATCATTGATCAAGTAAAAAAATCAATTGCATGCAGGTAATATTTGGCATCATTTTTCATTTCATTGGCGGGTTTGCTTCAGGAAGCTTTTATGTTCCTTATAACAAAGTAAAAGGATGGTCATGGGAGAGTTACTGGATTGTTGGCGGATTGTTTTCATGGTTGATTGTGCCTCCCTTTGCAGCATGGCTAACGATTCCGCATTTCACTGAAATCATTTCATCAACAGACATCGGTGTGTTGAAATGGACATTTTTCTGGGGAATTTTATGGGGGATTGGGGGACTGACATATGGTCTTGGCATGCGGTACCTTGGCATGTCGCTGGGCAATTCGGTGTTGCTCGGATTCACATCCGCTTTTGGTGCGCTCGTCCCCTCGATTTATTACAACATGGTTCCCTCAGCAGGAAAAACAACCTTTACTGATCTTGTTTCAACCGATTGGGGAAGAATTGTTCTGATTGGAATTGCTCTCTGCCTGATGGGCATCATCATCTGCGGTAAAGCAGGTATCATGAAGGAGAAAGAATTACCGGAAGGAAAGAAAAAAGAATCTGTAAAGGAATTCAATCTTGTGAAAGGACTTGTTGTTTGCACCCTTTCGGGCATCTTAAGTGCATGCTTCAATTATGGCATTGAAGCAGGAACTCCAATGGCAGAAAAAGCCAATGAAATATGGAAGGCAGCAAATCCTGCTGCCACCGGTGAATTTCTATATCAAAACAATGTGATTTATATTGTTCTTCTTTGGGGGGGACTGACAACTAATTTTATTTGGTGCATGTTGTTGAATTTTAGAAATAAGTCTTTTGGAGATTATACGAATAAATCCACTCCATTGAAATGGAATTATTTTTTTGCTGCATTGGCAGGAACCATCTGGTTCATGCAATTCTTTTTTTACGGCATGGGTGAGAGCAGGTTGGGCAATGGCGCCAGCTCATGGATTCTTCACATGGCCTTCATCATCCTGGTGGCAAATGTGTGGGGTATAATGCTGAATGAATGGAAAGGGACAAGCAGCAGAACAAAATTCACCATTGGAATCGGCATCGCAACAATACTGTTGTCGGTGATCATTGTTGGTTATGGAAACTCACTCAACGTTTAAGTATAGATCAAATGAATAAGGATAAAACATTTAAGTATGTCAGTTATTTGTGGGATGATGCAAAGGCTTCCACCATGGCTGGTGATGAAGTAGCATTGTTGGTTTATCGTTCCAATCTGCTGGGGGCAGATCTACGACTGACCAACTTCGGAGGAGGAAATACTTCTTGCAAATCAATATCAAAAGACCCGCTCACTGGAAATGAAGTGGAAGTAATGTGGGTGAAAGGCAGCGGTGGAGATCTTGGAACCATGAACCGCAATGGACTTGCGGCATTGTACATAGATCGATTGCGCGTTCTGCAACATGTATACAAAGGAGTTGAACATGAAGATGAAATGGTTGAACTCTTCAATCATTGTATATATGACCTTCAATCCAAGGCGCCATCCATCGATACTCCCTTGCATGGATTTCTTCCTTTTAAACATATTGACCATCTTCATCCGGATGCTGCCATCGCCATCGCCGCTTCAAAGGATGGAAAAAAAATTACAGAAACATTGTTTGAAGGAAAAATTGGATGGGTGGATTGGCAACGACCTGGATTCGATCTGGGTTTGAAACTGAAGGCATGTCTGGATGCCAATCCTGGAATCAAAGGAATCATGCTGGGGTCACACGGACTCTTTACTTGGGGTGAAACTGCCCACGAAAGTTATCTCAACACTTTGGAGGTGGTAGAAAAATGTGCTGCATACCTCGATGAAAAAATCCTTGAAAAAGGAAATGTGTTTGGAGGAATAAAGCTCCAATCAATGGACGCTTCAACTAGAAAAAACCAGGCATCAAAAATTGCTCCGGTGCTCAGGGGATTGGCATCTTCTCATCAAAGAGTCATTGGACATTTTACAGATGATGAAAGAGTCATGGAGTTTATCAATTCAAATGACCTTGATCGACTTGCACCCATGGGTACCAGTTGTCCGGATCACTTTTTGAGAACAAAAATCTCTCCCCTCGTTTTGACCTTGTCTCCAGAGGAAAATCTTGATGACATTCAACAGGTCAAAGAAAAAATTTCCCCGCTGTTTGATGCATATCGCATCATGTACAAGGAATATTATCATGCCTGCAAGCATGTCAACAGTCCGGCCATGCGAGATCCCAATCCGGTTGTCATTCTCTATCCCGGTATAGGCATGTTCACATTCGCAAAGGATAAACAAACTGCAAGAGTGGCATCAGAGTTTTACATCAATGCGATCAATGTAATGCGAGGTGCCGAGGCTGCCTCTTCATACGCATCACTTCCCAAACAAGAGGCCTTCAATATTGAATATTGGTTGCTCGAAGAGGCTAAACTTCAGCGCATGCCCAAAGCAAAACCATTGAGCGGGAAGGTCGCTCTTGTGACAGGCAGTGGGGGAGGAATCGGTAAAGCAATTGCCAAAAAATTTGCAGAAGAAGGAGCCTGCATTGTACTCTCTGATAACCACCAGGATAGATTGCTGGAAGCAAAAGAACAATTTGTACAGCAATTTGGTGCAGATCAAATTACCAGTGTACTCATGGATGTAACAAAAATGGACACCATTGAAAAAAGCTTGCAACATGTTGCTCTTTCCTTTGGAGGGATTGACATCGTAGTCAACAATGCAGGTATTTCTATATCAAAACCTTTAGAGGATCATACAGCAGGTGATTGGGATCTACTTTATGATATTTTGGTAAAAGGACAATTTCTTGTTACCCAGCAGGCAATTGCGCACATGCGCAAACAGGGATTCGGAGGAGATGTCTTGAATATTGTAAGCAAAAATGCACTTGTAAGTGGTCCGAACAATGCAGGATATGGCTCAGCCAAAGCAGCTCAATTGCATTTGGCAAGACTGAATGCAGCTGAACTGGGTAAAGACAAAATAAGGGTCAATGTTGTCAATCCGGATGCGGTCATTGCCGGAAGCAATATCTGGAGCGGAGGTTGGGCAGAAGGTCGTGCCAAAGCTTATGGAATCACGGTTGAGGAACTGCCTGCGTATTACGCTGCCAGGACGCTATTGGGTGAAGTCATTCTTCCTGAAGACATAGCCAATGCATGTTTTGTATATGTCAGTGGACTGCTCAACAAATCAACCGGCAATGTTTTGAATGTTGACGGTGGCATCGCTGCGTCATTCGTTCGATGATTTGCAATCAAACCAACTGAAATGAGAATCTCACAACAAACAATCGATCTGCACAATGAAAAACTTTTTTCATCACACAAAAGAAAGTTTGATTTCATTGCCGCAGAGATTCCACATGTAGAATCAATCATACAAAAATTGATTGCATTCAATGTGGCTATTCCCAGTTGGGCCCTGGGAACAGGAGGTACAAGATTTGGAAGATTTCCCGGCGGTGGAGAACCCAGAAGCCTGGAGGAAAAAATAGACGACGTGGGACTGCTGCATGCATTGAATCAATCAAGCGGAGCGATTTCACTGCATATACCATGGGACATCCCCCATGATTATCAATCTATATTGCAACGTGCTGCTTCATTGGGAATTCGTTTTGATGCAGTCAATTCAAATACCTTTCAGGATCAATCTGATCAACAATTTTCGTATAAGTTTGGATCACTGCAACATGTTGACAAACATGTTAGAAAACAAGCCATTGCACACAACAAGGAGGTAATCAATCATGGAATTGAGTTGGGTTCCAAAGCCCTGACAGTATGGCTCAGTGACGGAAGCTCTTTCCCTGGACAATTGAACTTCAGGAAAGCATTCCAGCATACATTGGAAAGCCTTCAGGAAATTTATTCAGCACTGCCAGCTGATTGGAAAATATTTGTTGAGTACAAAGCATTTGAGCCCAATTTTTATTCCATGACAGTGGGCGACTGGGGTCAATCACTGCTTTATGCAAACAAGCTGGGACCTAAGGCTTTTTCATTGGTAGATCTGGGGCATCATCTTCCCAATGCCAATATTGAGCAGATCGTGGCGTTGCTATTAATGGAAGGAAAATTAGCAGGCTTTCATTTCAATGACAGCAAATATGGGGATGATGACCTAACTGTTGGGAGTATCAAACCCTATCAATTGTTTTTGATTTTTAATGAACTGGTGGACGGAATGGATGCCCGCGGACTGAATCATGCTACCGATCTGGGATGGATGATTGATGCGAGCCACAATGTAAAAGATCCACTGGAAGATTTACTGCAATCTGTCGAAGCAATCATGCTTGCATATGCTCAGGCATTGATCGTGGATAGAAAAAAACTGAACCATGCCCAAGCCTCAAACGATGTTGTCTATGCCCAAGAGCTTTTACAAGATACTTTTCGCACTGATCTCCGTTCCGTGGTTGCCGAGGCAAGAATACGTGCTGGCGGAGCTTTAGATCCAATTCGTTTTTATCGTGAGCATGGAATCAGGCAATCACTGATCAATGAACGGGGAGCCAACAACAAGGCAACAGGTTTGTGATGAATAAAGTCCCGGTCATACTCATTTTTGATATCGGAAAGACCAATAAAAAATTATTGTTGTTCAGTCAACAATACAAAATCTTGCATGAAGAAAACGTTCAGCTTGAAGAAACCGTTGATGAAGATGGTTTTCCTTGCGAAAACATTGAGTTGCTTTCCAATTGGGTGTTGAACAGGTATCAGCACTGGATCCATAGCGACACGTACCAAATCTCCGCTGTTAATTTCTCTGCATATGGTGCCAGTTTTGTTTTGTTGGATGAGGATGGAAAACCATGCATGCCACTTTATAACTATCTGAAACCTTTTCCGGAAGAATTGCATCAATCTTTTTATAAACAATATGGCGGCGAGGAAAAATTCGCGTTGGAAACAGCATCTCCAGTACTGGGTAATTTAAACGCCGGACTCCAACTGTATAGATTATCAAGGCAAAAACCATTTGATTTTGAAAATGTAAAATATGCTTTGCACCTGCCCCAATACATCAGTTATCTGATCTCGCAGAAAATGGCTTCAGATATAACCAGTATTGGATGTCATACAGCTTTATGGGACTTCACCAAAAACCAATACCACGATTGGGTTGCCACAGAGAATATTGCAGAAAAGTTGCAGCCCATTCAACCTTCTGATGCATGTACAATCAATGCTGCATCAAATATCTCAGTAGGAGTTGGTTTGCACGACAGCTCAGCAGCATTGATCCCTTATCTCAAAACAATCAACGAGCCCTTTGTCCTTGTTTCAACCGGAACATGGTGTATCTCTTTGAATCCATACAATGACCAGCCCCTAACAGCATCGGAATTGAAAAAAGACTGCCTGTTTTATTTTTCATATCAAGGGAAGAAAGTAAAGGCTTCAAGACTTTTTGCAGGGCATGAACATGATATCCAAACAAAGAGATTGACTGCCTACTTTCAGGTTGATGAGGATTCCTATCAATCGATACAATTTGATCAGCATATCAATGAAAAACTTGATTCAAATAATTCGAGTGAGGTAAATGATTTTAATCCGCAGCATTTCATTTTTTCTTCGCGCAATTTGCAGGAGTTTTCCACTTTTAAAGAGGCATATCATCAATTGATATTGGATTTGGTCTCTCTGCAAGTACACAGCATACAACTGGTCATTCAAAATACGAATGTGAAAAGCATCTATGTGGACGGGGGTTTCAGTGTCAATGATGTTTACATGAATATGTTGTCAAATAGACTCTCCGCATACCGGGTTTATGCCGCAACTGTACCGCATGCTTCTTCCATGGGTGCTGCAGTTGTCATGCATGAACACTGGAATGGTCATCCTGTACCTACTGATATTGTACAGTGCAGGCAAATTCATCCTCTCTAAGCTGAGTCAAATACAGTAATTTTGCAGGATTATTTGAATCAAGCGGAGTATGGTGGAAAAACAAAAGAAGCTTAAGTTGATTTTTGTCTTGGGACTTTTAACCTCTGTTGGTCCCTTTTCAGTTGACATGTATTTACCAGCTTTTAATCGCATCGCAGTGGATTTGAATACATCCATCTCGAATGTGATGTATTCCCTCTCAACCTATTTTATTGGCATCTCATTTGGTCAACTTATTTATGGACCCTTGCTCGAACGTTTTGGAAGGAAAAAGCCGATCTATGTTGGACTGGTTATTTATTTACTCGCATGCACAGGTTGTATTTTTGCATTCAGCGTGGAAATGCTGATAGCCATGAGATTTTTCCAGGCTATTGGCGGTTGTGTTGGTATGGTAGCAGCCAGGGCGATGGTCCGTGATATGTTTCCTCCACATGAATTCGCAAAAATATTTTCTTCTTTGATGTTGATTGTTGCTGTATCTCCGATTCTTGCACCAACTTTCGGAGGATATGTAACAGCTTCTCTTGGATGGCATTTTGTATTTGTTTTTCTTTTCATATTGGTGTCTCTCATTTTTTTGGCAGTTTATTTCATGTTGCCTCAAACAAGAAATCCTGATCCGCATTTTTCATTGAGACCACTGCCCATACTCCAGAAATACAAAGAAGTTGTCGTCAATGTACAATTCATTTCTTACGCACTCACAGGGGCTATTTCATATTCAGTGGTGTATACATATATAACCGGTTCCCCACATGTATTCATGGATAAATTTCATGCAAGTGAAAAGACATATGGTTGGATATTTGCCATTGTTGCCGCCGGTTTGATTATTTCTTCTCAACTGAACAGCATAGCATTGAATAGATTTCCAAGTAAAAAAATTTTGAAAACTGCCTTTTCCATTCAAATTGGAATTGGAGTCATTTTTGTTTTGTTGGCTACCGCTGACCTGCTCGATATGTATAGTTCCATAGGAATAATCATTTGTTTCATTTTCTGTCAGGGTTTTATATTTCCCAATGCTTCTGCTTTTGCAATGGCTCCTTTTGAAAAAAATGCAGGTTCTGCATCAGCGATGTTGGGATTTTTACAAATGATGACCGGCGCTGCTTCCTCCGTCATGATGGGTATATTTCAAGAGGGATCCTTGATGGCAATGGCCATGATCATGACCTCCAGTACTGTCATTGGATTTATTATTTTCATCTTGGGTGAAAGGAAAATGGATAAAGCAGCCTCAGCGGCCTTGGTTGCAGAAGAGGACCTTGAAATGATAGAAGGTTTTTAATCAGGATCTCTTTTCTTTATTGATCAAAGTTTCATAATTTACTGTTCATAAAACATGCAATGTGAAACCTGTTGTTCAAATCTCACTTGATCTCACCAATATTGATGAAGCATTGGAAACTGCAGCCATGGCTTTGCGTGCTGGCGTTGATTGGTTGGAAGCCGGAACGCCACTCATTTTGGCAGAGGGACTGCACGGAGTTAAAAAACTGCGTGAGGCATTTCCACTGATTCCTATTGTAGCTGACTTAAAGACCATGGATGGTGGTTATTTGGAAGCAGAGATGATGGCAAAAGCAGGTGCAACACATGTTGTAGTGATGGCAAGAGCACATCCTGAAACAATCAAATGTGTTGTAAAAGCAGGAAAAGATTTTGGAGCAAAAGTCATGGGAGATAATTTGGGTTGTCCGGATATGGTACTGGCTGCAAAAGAATTGGAAGATCTTGGCTGCGATTTCATTGTTCATCATATTGGATATGATGAACGAAGAGGTATCGCTGCCATGGGCATGAGAATGCCAAGTCCACTTGATCAATTGAAAGAGGTTGTCAATGCTGTCAGCGTTCCGGTTCAGGCAGTGGGTGGATTATCGCTGGAACAAGCCATTCAATGTCCCGCTTACGGCGCACCCTTGGTAGTGCTTGGTGCACCACTGACGATTGATGCAGATGCTTTTAAAACTGCTGACGGAAATCTGGAAGCTTCCCTTCGTATGATATGCGAAAAAATTCATGCTTACGGAGATATTGTTTAACACTCATTACCGGTACCAATGAAAAAAATGATAGCTGTTGTCAACTATGCTCCAGAAAAAGGATCAGTGGAACTACGTGAATTGGATATTCCTGAAATAGGAGAGAATGATGTATTGCTCAAAGTTGAAAATGTAGGCGTTTGTGGAAGTGATTTGCATCAATGGACGGCAGACCATAGCTGGCAAGTGAATTATCCTGTAGTATTGGGACATGAATTTGGAGGAGTCATAGCAAAACTTGGTAAAAATGTACATCATTGGAAAGAGGGTGATAGGGTTGTGAGTGAAACTGCTGCTATCATCAATCCAGAAAGTCCGATGACAAAAGCTGGTCTATACAATTTAGACCCCAATCGCAAAGGTTTTGGATATGGTGTCAATGGTGCAATGACACAATTTGTAAAAGTGCCCTCACGCTGCCTTCATCATGTTCCCTCTAATCTCTCTTTTGAGCAGGCTTGCCTGACAGAACCATGCTGTGTCGCATACAATGCTGTAGCAGTAAACGCTCAAATCAAGCCGGGTGACAGGGTTCTTGTCCTGGGACCAGGTACCATCGGAATATTGTGTGCAGCTGTTGCAAAGCTTAGTGGGGCACATGTTGCGATTGTGGGATTGGAAGCTGATCGGTCACGCTTAAACATTGCAAAACACTATGGTTGTGATACCATCATCGGTGATGCAACCGAATGGGCCACTGCAACAGATGGCATGGGTGCAGATGTGATCATCGATGCAGCTGGTATCAGTCAAACGTTAAAAATTGCATTACAACTTGTCAGGCCCAAGGGCCAGATCATAAAAGTTGGTTGGGGTCCGCAGCCACTGAATTTTTCACTTGACCCGCTTGTCCAAAAAAATGTTACACTCCAAGGCAGCTTCAGTCACAACTGGCCGATTTGGGAAAAAGTAATTGGATTGCTTTCAACAGGCTTGTTGGATGTACAGCCCATCATTGGTGGTGTGTGGACATTGGATGAATGGCATACTGCCTTTGAAAAGATGCACAAAGGTGAGGTGGTTAAAAGTGTTTTAAAACCTTCATGATACATGCGACTGAACAATAAAATAATCATCGTAACCGGAAGTACAACCGGAATAGGAAAAGCAATAGCTAAGCGATGTGTAAACGAAGGTGCTAAAGTCATGGTACACGGACTCGAACTTGAATGGGCGCATGATGTCTTGGATGAAATCGGAAAGGAAAATGGATCTATATATATTGAAGATCTTTCCAACGAAGGTGCATGTGAACGTTTGGTTGAATCAACTGTAAAAACATTTGGAAAAATTGATGCTGTTGTCAACAATGCTGCAAAAGTAGTATCATCCAATATTTCATCTACTGATCTTGATTTTTTGGAAAGAGTATTCAATGTCAACACTTTCTCTCCTTTCATGCTTGTCAAACATGCGCTTCCGTATTTGACATCATCAAAAGGGGCGGTCCTCAACATCGGTTCAGTCAATGCATACAGCGGTGAACCCAACCTGCTTGCATACAGCATGTCCAAAGGGGCGCTGATGACCATGACAAGAAATTTGGGCGATACCCTGCACCGCGAAAATGGGGTACGTGTCAATCAAATCAATCCGGGGTGGGTGCTTACCGAAACTGAAAAGAAAAGGAAAAACGATCATGGACTCCCGGAGGATTGGTACAAGGACTTGCCCAGTGTATATGCTCCTGCAGGAAGAATTTTATGGCCGGAAGAAATAGCAGCAGCTGCCATTTATTGGCTTTCCGATGAAAGCGGTCCAGTCAGCGGACAAGTAGTAGACATAGAACAGCATCCATTCATTGGCAGAAATCCACCCAAAGACACAACTACAATACCTTCAAGAAAATAAAGATGCCACAGCTAGCAGTATTTCCCAAAGCTTTCATGCATGCACTTTGCAAAGATGGAACCATGAAATTGGAGGAATGGATAAGATTGGCTTGTGAACTGGATATCAATGGACTCGAATGGTATGCGGGATTTATTGAAATGCAGGACAGTAAAAATTGGAAAAAATTTCGACAGCAAGTGGAGGACAATGGAAAGCAAATACCCATGATGTGTTGCTCACCTGATTTTACACATCCCGAAAAATCATTCAGGGACAATGAAATCAAAAAACAAAAAGAATGGATTGAAATGACCCATGCGTTGGGTGGAAAGTATTGCAGGGTATTGTCTGGACAAAAGAGGCCTGAACTTTCAATAGACGAAGGTGTAAAACTTGCCGCAGATGCTATTCAATCATGTTTGCCTTATGCACAGGAACGGGGAATCACGCTGATCATTGAGAATCATTACAAAGATGATTTTTGGTTATACCCTGAATTCGCCCAAAAGATGGATGTGTTTTGCATGCTCGTTGATATGATTCACCATCCCAACTTTGGTGTCAATTACGATCCCAGCAATACATTTTTGGCGGGAGAAGAGCCACTCGAACTATTGTATCGTATTTCAAATCGAGTTGTTACCATGCATGCAAGTGATCGGTATCTTTTGGAAGGAACCATCGAAGATTTGAGAAGAGAGGAGGGGGGTGCGGCAGGATATGCCAAGCGATTGAGTCATGGTGAAATTGGAAAGGGGTTGAATGATTATGATGCCATTTTTACTGAACTCAAAAGGGTAAACTTTGATGGATGGATCAGTATTGAAGATGGTGTAGATGGGATGGATCAACTCGCCAGAAGTGTGGCATTTGTCAGGAAAAAAATCAATCAGTATTGGAAATAAAAAAGGCTTCATTTGAAGCCTTTTTTTATGATTAGAATTTCAGCGTCTTGGGAAGAAATTTTTCAATCAAATCTGTGTAATACGATTTGAGCTTTGACCAATCTGGTGGTTCTGGATTTTTTGAATACAGATCGTAAGGATTAAAAAGCTTTACCCACTTCAGCATTGCCCTATCATGATCATCACACAAATGGTCATAAGCGCCCTCTCTGTGCCAAGCATAAAATGAGTGGAAACGCAACATGTACAATCCTTCCTCCGGCAAATGATTTTTCATCATCTGATAAATATACTCATCATGACCCCAACTCATGTGAACATTGCGGAGACCGCAGTTGGGCTCATACACACCGTATTGGGTATTGTATTTGGGATTGTTGTAGTCAGGATTTTCTTTGAAGAATTCAGGATAAATGATTTTATCTGAATAAGCACATCCAACAGGGAATGTATCGCCCACAACTGCCCACTGTGGTTCACCGAAGAGGCAAAGTACCTTTCCCATGTCATGCATCAATCCTGTAAGCACCATCCAGTCAGGGTGTCCGTCTCTTCTAATGGCTTCAGATGTTTGCAGCAAATGTTGGAACTGATCCAAATCGGTATCAGGGTCCGAATCATCCACGAGTTGATTTAAAAATTCAAAAGCATCCCAGACAGCCATTTCTTTTTTGTCGAATGACAAATATTGTCTGTGCTTTTCCATCACAAAATCATAGGTCTGATAAGTATGATTGAGTCTGTAAAACTCCCTCACGGTATCCCTTGCAGGTTCTTCATAATTTCGATAGGCCTCTGTTGTTTTGGATGTAGCAATTTTTTCAGGATCGGGATATCTTTCCAGCAGATCATCTTCCCATTCGTCTAGGCTCCCAAGTGGATTGATTTCTTTGGATGTGAATTCTTTGTTTGACATGGTCAACGGGTTTATATGACTAAGTTAAAGACATTTTTTGTTGATTTTTTCACAATCCGGGTAAAAATCAATGTTTTGAAACCATGAGAACCAAAAATGCTTTATTTTAAAGGAATCAACCCAACGATTGCCATGCGTCTACATCTAGCGGATTATCTTATCATTTTTGTTTATTTTTTATTTGTCATTGCGGTGGGATTCATCATCAAAAAAAGGATCAAGTCAAGCAA
This sequence comes from Bacteroidota bacterium, assembly GCA_041183265.1. Taxonomy (GTDB): domain Bacteria; phylum Bacteroidota; class Bacteroidia; order Chitinophagales; family Chitinophagaceae; genus Pollutibacter. Next base: position 15,553 of record JBEGMC010000097.1, on the reverse strand, counting down.
TGATTTTCTAAACAGCAACAGAAGTATTCCTTTGTGGATCACCAGTCTCGCGTTTATTTCTGCCAATCTCGGCGCCCAGGAAGTCTTGGGTATGGTTGCATCCGGCGCTAAGTATGGAATCATGACAGTCCACTTCTACTGGGTCGGAGCCATTTTTGCAATGGTTTTTCTGGGCGTATTCATGATGCCCTTTTACTATGGAAGCAAGGCAAGAAGTGTTCCGGAGTATCTCTCCATGCGTTTTGATGAAAAAACAAGGGCATTGAATGCAATCACTTTCGCAGTCATGACCGTTTTTTCTTCGGGTATTTCTCTCTATGCACTTGCAAAACTGTTGGAGGTTATTTTGCATTGGAACTTCGATTTATGCATTTGGGTGGCAGCAGGCATCGTAATGGTATATACTTTTTTAGGTGGGTTGACAAGTGCGGTATACAATGAGGTGTTGCAGTTTTTTTTGATAGTATTGGGACTCTCACCTTTGGTCATCGTTGCATTGCACGATGCAGGCGGCTGGAGCAATATTCAGGCCAATCTGCAGCCTGAACTGACACATGCCTGGAAATACATGGACAAGGCGGAAAACAATCCATTGGGAGTGAATTTCATGTCATTGATATTTGGATTGGGATTTGTCATGTCTTTCGGATATTGGTGTACAGATTTTCTGGTAGTACAAAGAGCCATGATCGCCAAAAACATGAGCGAGGCCCAGCGAACACCCATCATTGCAGCCATTCCAAAAATGTTCATGCCCCTGATTGTTGTACTGCCCGGAGTGATTGCAATTGCATTGATGCAGCCTGCGCTTCAATCAAAAGGATATGCCATACCATTGGATGAAAATGGAGGCATCAATTACACCATGACACTTCCTTCCTTGATTGCACATTATTATCCAACCGGATTATTGGGTGTAGGCATCACTGCCTTGATTGCATCATTCATGAGTGGAATGGCAGGTAACGTGACTGCATTCAATTCTGTATTTACTTATGATATCTATCAATCCTATTTTGTAAAAAATAAATCTGACCAACATTACCTTACAGTTGGTAAACTGATCACATTGTTTGGTATCCTGTTTTCAATTGCAACAGCATACATAGCCGCCAGCTTTAACAACATCAATGACTTTCTGCAATTGGTGTTCAGCTTTGTGAATGGTCCGCTTTTTGCAACTTTTTTGTTGGGAATGTTCTGGAAAAGAACAACGGGGCACGGGGCATTTTGGGGATTGATGATTGGAACACTGGCAGCTGCGGCAACACACGGACTCACCATTGCTGAAGGAAAAGGAGGTTGGATTGCGCCGATGTACGAGATCAGCTCCGGCATGGGACAGGCATTCATCGTTGCAGCTTTTTCCTGGATCGCCAATTTCTTTTCAACCATCATTGTGAGCCTCTTTACAAAGCCAAAGCCTGATGAAGAGTTGAGAGGATTGGTATATTCCTTGACTGAAAAAGTGTATGCAAGGGAAGCAAAATGGTACTTGCGTGCTGGTCCTTTGGCGCTGATACTCTTGATCATAACCATTGCCCTGAATATTATTTTCTTTTAAATCAAGAACATGTTTGAAAAATTAAATCAGCTGAGTTTTGTAATTGGAGTTTTTTTCATCACCGTTGCATTGATACTCATTGCCGGCTATTTTCTTTCATCCGCCTTGCATTTTGATATCAATTTATATACAGGAATGGGAATGATGGTTTTTGGACTGGTGATGGTGAATATCAAGGAATAACAAGATAAAATCTCACAAAACATGGCACAACAACCTTGGAGAACCGGAAAAATTATCAGGATAGAAGATGAGACTTCTACAACCAAGAAATTCTGGATCCAGATTCCTGAGTTGGAACGTTTTGACTTCATCCCCGGGCAATTTGTTACATTGGATTTGCCTATTCATGAACAGCCCAACAAAAGATGGAGAAGCTATTCCATTGCTTCACCTCCCAATGGCACCAATGTTTTCGAACTGATCATCGTTTTGATGGAAGGCGGATTAGGTACTACCTATCTATTCAACGAGGCAAAGGTGGGAACAACATTTCTTGTAAGAGGTCCACAGGGACATTTCATTCTTGGAGATCCTATCACCACAGATATTTTCATGATTTGTACAGGTACGGGTATTGCACCTTTTCGATCCATGATTCAGCACATCCATCACAACAACATACCACACAAAGAGATTTATCTTATCTATGGAACAAGAAAATGCTCAGACGCATTGTACCTGGAGGAATTGTTTGATTTAAAAACAAAGCTTCCCAGTTTTCATTATTTCCCTACTTTTTCCCGTGAGCAAAATGTTCCTGATGGACATTGCATGGGTTATGTACATGGCGTTTACGAACAGTTGCTTCAAGGGAAAAAAGAAATGTCTGAATTTTATTTGTGTGGATGGAAGGATATGATCACAGAGGCCAGACAGCGTATTCAAGCCCTGGGGGTAGATAAAAAGTCCATTCATTTTGAATTATACGGATAAAATACAGCACCATGAAACATGTATTCTTTTCAATTTTATTGTTTTCATTTATCACGGTCAACGCACAACAAAAAATCAATGATAATTGGGCCGACTGGGCCAATTTCAAAAAGTATGCAGATCAAAATAAATCAGTGCCTGTCAAGGCGAAAGGAGAGCGCAGGGTAGTCTTTCTTGGAAATTCGATTTTTGAGGGGTGGCTTCGTATGCGACCTGAATTCTTTGCTGGAAAACCATACTACGACAGGGGTATCAGTGGACAAACAACTCCTCAAATGTTGCTGAGATTTTATGATGATGTCCTTGCGTTAAATCCCGATGTGCTGGTTTTGAAATGCGGTATCAATGACATCGCTCAAAATACGGGTCCGTATGATGCCCAAAAAACCATCAACAACATCAAGGCCATTGCCCAGCTTGCCCGTGCAAACAAAATCAAGGTGATTCTCTGTTCCGTTCTTCCTGCGAGCGATTTTAAATGGCGACCAGGTTTGGAACCTGCCGACAAGGTCATTGCATTGAATGCAGCTATCAAACAATTTGCAGATGAAGAATCCTTTTATTACCTGGATCTGTATGCTTCGGTGGTTGACGAAAACAAAGGAATGAAAAAGGAGTATGCAAGTGACGGCGTCCATCCAACTGTTGAAGGGTACAAGGTTTTGGAACCATTGGTTGAGGCTGCTATCCAAAAAGTAAAAAAATAACTGCATGAAAATATATGGTGTTGCAATCCTCGCGGCATGTTATTTTGCGGGATTGATCATTGGAGAGCTGCTGGGTAGTCTGTTTGGTGTAAAAGGCAATCTGGGTGGTGTAGGTTTTGCGATGTTGTTCTTTATCCTACTGACAGACTGGATGAACAAAAAGAATAAGATCACAGATGAATATGCAGCGGGGATTTCTTTCTGGACATCCTTGTATATTCCCATTGTCATAGCAATGGCTTCCATTCAAAATGTGAATGCTGCGATCAACAGTGGCGCTGTTGCGCTGGTATCTGGAACAGTGGCAACCGTTTTATCATTTGTATTGATTCGGTTCTTAATTTCTTTGCTAAAACAAGAGGGGGAGTGATCATGGACGCAGTCTATCAGATGTTCCTGAAAAACGGATTTGTTTTGTCATTTTTGGTTGTTGGCGTGATCATGCTGGTGACCCAATTCATTTCTCAAAAAATACTGCGAAATAAAATTCCAGGTGTTGCGTTGGCCATTGCTCTGGGATTGATCCTTGCCTCATTTGGCGGCAAGACCGGAATTGCGGATATACCGTTGTTTTCTGGGATGGCTTTATTGGGCGGGAGCATGTTGCGTGATTTTGCAATTGTTTCAACGGCATATGGTGCAAGCATGGTTGAGATCAAGAAAGCGGGTTGGGTTGGAGTCATCTCTTTGTTTGTGGGTGTCTTTTTTAATTTCATAGTAGGTGTTGCTTTTGCAATTCTTTTTGGTTATTCTAATCCGGGTGACATCGCAACACTCGCATCAGGAACTTGTACGTTCATTGTCGGACCCATAACGGGCAATGCAGTTGGTGCCAGTTCAGAAATCATCACATTGAGCATAGCAGCAGGAGTGGTGAAAGTTCTTATTGTATCTGTAGCAACGCCCCTTTTCAAACGGTTGATTGGGATTGAATCAAAGACATCTGCAATGGTATTTGGAGGGGTCATGGGAACAGTCAGCGGTGTTTCTGCTGCACTTGCTTCTATCAATCCCAAGTTGGTTCCATATGGGGCATTGACGGCAACTTTTTACACAGGCATAGCCGCTATATTGTGTCCCTCTGTATTTTATCCGATTTTGAAATGGATATTGATGGCGTAAATTTTAAGAAGAAAATTAGTTGCGATTTCTGCTGCCCCAGGGGCGGTTCATCATTTTGGCGATAGAAGTATCAAATTTGATCTGCGATCCGGTATCCAGTTTGTTGCGGAGTACAATGAAGTGATCGAATGTTTTGATATCTGCAATGGTATTTTTCTGGTTGATCAGGAAAATCAATTTGACTGCAGCACTGTCATTGCTCAATTTACCCATGTTCCTGTACAGACTGTCCTTCATTCCACGTATCTCGCTCCAAATAGGCCTCATCTCTTTAAAATATTCACCTTTTAATATTTTAAATGTGTCAATCTGGGTGTTGGATAAACCGATCTCTTTGTAAAAGGCCATTGCCAAATCATCTCTGCTCTTTTTTTGATCTTGTTTTTTATCAGATGAAAAGAGAAAAAAAGCAAGCACAAGGTTGCTCACCAGTAAAATAGCAACCAAAAAAATCAACCACTTGTATTTAGTCTGGCTCATTATGGTAATTCGTTGGGTTCTTCGTATGGATTGATATGCTGTGGATTGTATTCTGCTGCCAGTGGTTGGCTGTTGTCCACAACAGGATTGCTGTTTTCCAATCGGTCAAAAATAAAATAGGTGTTGAGCCCAATGAAAAAACATCCAATGGCCAATACCAGCGCAGGACGGGTGATAAGCTTGTAGATGACCTGATCAAATGTTTTCTCCTCTTTTCTCATCCTGCCCATGATGCGGGTGAACAAAAAAGGCTGGGGTTCAGCTCTTTGTATGCCATCCAGGCTGTTGATGATTTCCTCTATGTTGTACCTTTTTTCCATGGTTTGTCCTCCTAATAGATGACTTTTTAAGCAGCTTATTGCGCTACTGCGTTAAGTTATTGAAGTTTTTTAATATTTCTTTCAGATTTGTCTTTGCCCGGTGCAGCAATGATTCCACGGCTGAAAGGCTGGTTTTCATGATTTCGGCAACCTCCTGGTAACTCAGGCCCTCTACCTTGTTTAAAACGAACGCAACTTTTTGATTTTCAGGAAGTTGCTGAATTGCTTTGAATAAAATGGCAGCCTTTTCTTTGTTGTCCAGTTCAATACCCGGATGGTGAAAGTCAGACAGCTCCAGTGTGGGCTCGTTGTCTTCACCCAGAATGGGACTCAAAAATCCGAACCTTTTTTTTCTTTTCTTCCTTCTGATAAATTCCAGTGCAGTGGTAACGCCCACCCGGTAAATCCAGGTTGACAGTGCTGACTCACCCTTGAATTGATGAATGGATTCAAAAACTTTTATAAATACGTCTTGTGTAACATCCTCTGCATCTTCATTGTTTTGTAACAAACCTAGTACGGTATTGAATACAAGTGATTGTTTGGTCTCCACCAATTCCTTGAAGGCAAGTTGATCGCCCTCGCGCAAGCCTTTAATCAGTTCCTGTTCGGTCAAAGCAATGATTCAAATGAAAACTAAAGATAATGACAATTGACACTTTCAAACGTTAAAGATGCAGTCATTTGTATGAATGGTTGAATTCCTTGATAAGGAATAATCTTGTCAGCATTTTTCATTATGTTTGAAAAAACAAGATTTCATGGCAATTCAATTCAAATGGGAAGGAGTTTTCCCTGCTTTGCTGACTCCATTTACTGCTGACGATCAGGTTGATTTTCAGATGTTCGGAAAAAATCTGGATGCACAAATATCTGCTGGCGTTGCGGGTGTTATCATCGGAGGATCATTGGGAGAAGCGAGTACGCTTACGTTGGATGAAAAGCAGCAGCTGGTGGCTTTTGCATTGCAAAAATTAAATGGAAAACTTCCTGTCATTCTAAATATAGCAGAGGGCTCAACCAAAGATGCTGTCCATCAGGCAAAGCTGGCTGAATCTTGGGGTGCAGATGGCATCATGTTGTTGCCTCCCATGCGTTACAAGGCAGATGACAGGGAGACAGTTGTTTTTTTTAAATCGGTAGCAAACCAAACTGCCTTGCCTATCATGATTTACAACAATCCGGTTGATTATAAAATCAATGTTACACTGGAAATGTTTCAAGAGCTGGCGGAATGCAAAAATATCAATGCCATCAAGGAATCAACCAGAGAAGTGATGAATGTAACCAGACTCAAAAACAGATTTGGAAACAGATTCGCCATTCTCTGCGGAGTAGATCCTTTGACTGTTGAAGAACTTGCATTGGGTGCAGATGGGCTCGTTGCTGGACTGGTTGATGCTTTCCCCAAAGAAACAGTGGTTTTATACAATCTCGTAAAGGCCGGAAAAATGGAGGAAGCAATCAAGATTTACAGGTGGTTCATGCCATTGCTTGAATTGGATATTCATCCAAAACTTGTACAATACATCAAGCTTGCTGCAACGGAAATGGGAATCGGTTCAGAACATGTAAGAGCCCCACGATTGCCGCTGATGGGCGATGAACGTGCGGCGATTTTAAAAATCATCAAGGATGGAATTGCAACAAAGCCATCTCTCTAATAAAAAGTTTCCATCATGGTATTCAAAGATGCAACGCTTAAAGAAGTTGATATTGCCCTTGCTCAATCCTCCGCTGCATTTACCAATTATGCTCAAACAAGTCTGAAAACCCGGGCTGCACTCATGCGGGCCATTGCGGTCGAACTTGATTCGCTGGGTGATGATTTGATTCAGGTAACAATGTCTGAAACAAATCTTACAGAGGTCAGATTAAAAGGTGAAAGAGCACGCACAGTTTTTCAACTGAACAGTTACGCTGATGCATGTGAGAGAGGTGACTGGTTGGAAGTCAGCATCAATACTGCAGATCCGCAACGTGTTCCCCCCAAACCGGATATCAGGAAAACAAAATTTCCATTGGGACCTGTTGTGGTGTTTGGTTCGAGTAATTTTCCATTTGCCTATTCAACTGCAGGAGGTGATACAGCCACTGCATTTGCAGCAGGCTGCACGGTGATTGTAAAGGCGCACCCCGCACATCCACAAACTTCCAGCATGGTTGCCGGCGCAATAAAAACCGCCTTGAAGAAGTTATCAATGGATGAAAATATTTTTATTCATCTGCACGGAGCGTCCAATCAAGTAGGTGAGGCATTGGTTAAACACAGTTCCACCAAAGCAATTGGATTTACAGGATCTTATCAGGGAGGTATGGCATTGTTTCATTGGGCCAATGAACGTCCAGAACCCATTCCCGTTTTTGCAGAAATGGGCAGTGTAAACCCCGTGTACCTGTTTCCAGAAAAATTAAAGGAGAGCACGGCTGTATTTGCACAACAATATGCAGAATCAATTACACTGGGCGTAGGCCAATTTTGTACCAATCCAGGATTGATCATTGGAATAGAGAGCGATGCACTCTCGCTGTTCATCAATCAATTGGGAGAAAAAATAACATCCATTGCAGCAGGAAAGATGCTGCACGAGGGTATTGCAAGCGCTTACAAAACAAAATCACAAAAAGTCATTGAACAATCTGCTGTTCAATTGGCAGGAAATGCAGCACATGCAAATGACAACATCAGCGGCACCCCCATGGTTGCGACAGTTGATGGAGATACTTTTCTTTCCAATCCGCTTCTAGGTGAGGAGGTTTTCGGACCATTTTCATTGGTTGTAAAATGCAAGGATGTCAATCAAATGCATCAAATCGCATCATCCATGAAGGGACAGTTGACATCAACCTTGATAGCCACTGATCTTGAATTACAACAGCATGGCCATTTGATTCATTCCATTGTCTCAACATGCGGCAGGTTGATCTTGAATGGTGTTCCTACTGGTGTGGAAGTTTGTTTATCCATGCAGCACGGCGGACCATTTCCTGCTACAACCGACGCGCGTTTCACATCTGTGGGTGGAGATGCGATCAAGCGATTCGCAAGACCCATTTCATACCAAAACTTCAGCAATGACCTTTTGCCTGCGGAATTGAAAAATGAAAATCCACTTCAATTGTGGAGAACGGTCAATGATCAGCTGACAAAGGATGCACTTTAAACCAGAGACTGTTGTTCAGTTTTTGAAAAATAATAAGACATCAATACGCCAGCTACCTGCAAGACCAGAACAACGGGAGGGATGATGCTGCTTATTTTTTCTGCTCCAAACCAACCGTGCTGGTCAATGATCAACCATATTGCATAGGCTGATTTGATCAATTCCCAGACAAAAGCATTTTTATTACCATCCATCAATTCTGTGAGTGCATACACAGTCAGGAAGATGAAAAGTCCGTAGTAGAATATACCCGGACTCCCTATGGCAGCCAGGTTTCCAAAGAGGTAAAACAAATAGGGCAGCATCAGCAACAATTGAACAATTGCCCAAGTTTGTAAACTCTTGGAATGAATGGGATTGAATTTTTTGAAATCATACACATCGTTGATTTTATACACCGGAAATTTTTCTTCAACGTCTGCAGGTCTCCATCCTGTGGGCATGAACCAAACCTTCAACTTATCATTCCAGCTCTTGGTATGCCATGCATCCTGGATCAGAAGCCACATGTGTTGGAAATTAATTTTAATAGGATTCCATGTAGCCGCTGGCCTGGTGATACCATACACAGCAGGGATCTCTTTTTTCTCTTCCTGAAATGTCCCAAAAAGTCTATCCCAAACAATAAAAATTTGAGAATAGTTTTTGTCAATGTATTCTGGATTGATGGCATGATGGACCCTGTGATGTGCAGGAGTAACGATTATTTTTTCTAGTATTCCCATGCTTTGTATGTGCTGCGTATGGTACCAGAACTGGAGGAACAAGTGCAAGGGAGCGACAATGGCGATTGTTTCAGCAGGAACTCCCAACACCGCAGCAGGCAAGAGAAAGCATGTAAATATTTTAAAAAAAACTGAAATACTTTGTCTCAATGCACATGCCAAATTGAATTCTTCTGAACTGTGGTGAATGATGTGTGCGTTCCAGAAAATATTGGTTCTGTGTTGTATGCGGTGAATCCAGTAGCCTGAAAAATCCAATGCGATAAAGCTTATGATGATTACCACAATACTGTTTTCAATATGGGTGATTGCCAAATGTTGCACCATCCATCCATAACTGATGATGGCTACACTGAGTCCCAATACATCTTTGGTTACGTTGGTGATTCCCGACATCAGTGAAGCAATCATGTCCATGATCCTTACTGTATCATGTCCTCTTCTCCATCCATACCATTTTTCAAAAAAAACCAAGAGCAGAAAAACAGGAATCGCGTACATCAGGACTTTTCCGTAGGTTTCCATATGAGAGCATTGAACGCCCAATTTCGTACTTTTTTAGTTAAATTGTAGAGCCATGGCAACATCCCCACTATCACTTTCTTTTTCGGAAAGCAAACATGCATTGACCGGAAATGTCTTTCACTGCATCGATGCACATACTTGTGGAAATCCCGTTCGGTTGGTTGTTTCAGGCGGACCCGCTTTGGAGGGAAATACCATGAGCGAGAAACGCCAACATTTTTTAAAAGAGTATGATTGGATCAGGAGAGGATTGATGTTCGAGCCGCGTGGACACGATATGATGAGCGGCAGTATACTGTACCCTCCTCATGATGCTGCCAATGATTTTGCTGTGCTGTTCATCGAAACAAGTGGTTGTCTTCCAATGTGCGGACATGGAACAATCGGCACCATCACTGCTGCGATTGAATCAGGAATTGTTATTCCCAAGCGTCCAGGTTTTATTAGGATGGAAGCTCCTGCAGGTTTGATCGAAATAGAATACAAACAAACGGAAGGCAAAGTGACCTCGGTTAAGCTGAAAAATGTACAGGCATACCTGGACCAGGAAAATTTGGAAGTTGATTGTCCGGGTTTGGGAATGATTCATGTAGATGTTGCATACGGAGGAAACTTTTATGCAATTGTTGATGTGCAGGAAAATTTCAATGGATTGGAGCACTACAGTGCTGACCAGCTGGTCAGCATGGCTAGATCGTTGAGAAAGAATATCAATAGCAGGTACCAGTTTATTCATCCACAGGACCCTACCATTCATTCATGTACACATATATTATGGTGTGGTGAGGTATTGGATCCGTCCTCTACTGCAAGAAATGCAGTTTTTTATGGAGACAAAGCAATTGATCGTTCGCCTTGTGGAACGGGAACAAGTGCACGCATGGCTCAATGGTATGCAAAAGGGAAGCTCAAGGCTGGTGATGCGTTTATTCACGAGAGCATCATTGGAAGCAAGTTCATTGGCAGGATAGATGAGGAATCGATCCTGTTTGGAAAGCCCGCTATTCGTCCCACGATAGAAGGCTGGGCAAAAATTTATGGTTACAATACCATTTCAATAGATGCAAAAGACGATCCATTCGCAAATGGATTCCAAGTATTATAATAAACCAACATGAAGTATTTTCTTTCTTGCATTTTGATATGCATCATCTTCTCATCTCATGCGCAACAAGAGACCAAGATATGGTTTGACAAACCGGCATCTTTTTTTGAAGATGCATTACCGATAGGGAATGGGCGCATTGGTGCCATGGCGTATGGAGGTCCAATCCATGACAGAATTTCATTGAATGAAATAACCCTTTGGGGAGGCTATCCAAAGGATCCAAATATGAATGCAGATGCAGTAAAGTATCTGCCACTTGTCAGAGAAGCCTTGTTCAAAGAAGATTATAAAAAAGCGGACAGCCTGATTCGTTACATGCAAGGATATTTTTCTGCATCTTATGCGCCATTTGGTAATGTATGGTTGAATTTTGAAAACATCGCACCCAGCAACTATCGTCGTGAGTTGGATATCGCAAACGGCGTGGCAAGTGTTGAATTCAGGTCAAACAACACAGCATACAAAAGAGAATATTTTGTATCACATCCTGATCAAATGCTGTTTATTCATCTCACTGCCAAGGGCGAGGGGAAGCTTCGGTTTTCGATTCACATGAATAGTTTATTGAAATCACGTGTAGTTGCAAGGGCTGATGTGCTGACGCTTATTGGAAATGCGCCTTCACATGCAGAACCAAACTACAGGGGTAAGATGGCCAATGCACTTGAGTATGACACCACCAAGTCCATGCGCTTTGCTGGTATGCTAAAAATTATTTCGAATGATGGAACAGCATCCTTTACTGACAGCTCTTTGCAAATCAACCATGCTTCGGAAGTCTTGTTGGCGGTTTCCTTGGCAACAAGTTTCAATGGTGCACACAACAATCCTGCTTCGAACGGGAAGGATGAGCGAACCATTGCTGCGGCATATGTATCAAAGTTGAAGGCGAAGCGATACGCGGATATACTGCTCCAACACAAGCAGGATTTCAGCAAGTACATGAAACGGGTTGCACTCGATTTGGGTCCTTCTCCCCAACAATCTTATCCTATCGATCAAAGATTAAAGAGGTTTGCTGCAGGAGAGACTGACAATGGATTGATCACATTGTATTTTCAATTTGGAAGATATTTAATGGTAAGCGGTTCACGCACCGATGAGGCACCATTGAATCTTCAGGGAATTTGGAATGAACAGGTGCGGCCGCCCTGGAGCAGCAATTACACGATCAATATCAATACGGAAATGAATTATTGGCCAGTGGAATCAACCAATTTGTCTGAATTCCATGCACCGCTGTTGACATTTTTGAAAAAGCTCTCTGAAAATGGAAAATCTACTGCAAAAAATTTTTACGGAGTGAATGGATGGGTTGCACATCACAACACAGATATCTGGGCCATGTCGAATCCGGTAGGAGATTTTGGGAAAGGCGATCCTGTGTGGGCAAACTGGACCATGGGCGGTACTTGGCTGAGTACGCATTTATGGGAACATTTTCTTTTTACAAATGATACGTTGTTTCTGAAGAAAGAAGCCTATCCCATTATGAAAGAGGCAGCGCGATTTTGTTTGGAATTTTTGATCAAAGACAAAAACGGAAATCTGCTTACTGCTCCCGCAACATCACCTGAAAATATGTATGTGAATGACAAAGGATTCAGGGGTAGTGTATTGTATGGTGGCGCGGCAGATCTCGCCATGATCAGAGAAATCTTCAAGCAGGTGATGGATGCTGCAAAGCTGTTGAAAACAGATCCTTTGTTTGCGCAGCAAATTGCTGATGCATATCAAAAGCTGTATCCTTATCAAGTAGGCAAGAAAGGTAATTTGCAGGAGTGGTATTATGACTGGGAGGATCAGGATCCGAAGCACAGGCATGTCTCACATTTGTTTGCGTTGTATCCAGGTACCAGTATTGGAATGAAGCAAGATCCAGATTTATCCAATGCAGTGAAGCGTTCGTTGGAACTGAGAACAAACAATGGAACAGGATGGTCCATTGCATGGAAAATAAATCTCTGGGCAAGGCTGCAAAATGGAGAGCGTGCCTATGATGCCATCAAAAAAATCATGACCTATTATCCGGCAGATCAATCAGAAATCAAAATGGCTGGCGGAGGTACTTATCCCAATTTGTTTGATGCACATCCTCCCTTTCAAATCGATGGAAATTTCGGTGCAACATCAGGCATAGCAGAAATGCTCATGCAAAGCCACGAAGGTGACATTGTATTGTTGCCCGCATTGCCGGATGAGTGGAAATCCGGTTCTGTGAAGGGGTTGAAGGCACGAGGGGGATGCGAAGTCGATATTACATGGAAAGATGGGCGATTGAAATCAGCCGTCATCAGGCCATCCGCCAAAATAGAAAAAACGGTTCGGTACAAGGGGCAAACATGGAACATGCGTTCAAGCAGTCCGTTGTACATCCAACCCTGAAAAACAAGCATGTAAAAATCAATCAAAGATTGAAGACGATTGTTTGAAACTGTAACTTTGAAAAAAATCAGATGAGCAAAGTAATCGTAGCAGGTGGTGGTGTGATCGGCTTGTGTGCAGCATATTATTTGCACAAAGGTGGTCACGAAGTTGTTGTCATTGAACGGGGAGATATCCAAACGGGCACATCTTTTGGCAATGCAGGATATGTTTCACCCAGTCATTTTATTCCATTGGCATCTCCAGGAATCGTTGCAAAAGGATTGCAGTGGATGTTGAGTTCAAGTTCTCCTTTTTACATCAAGCCCAGGTTGGATCTGGACCTCATCAAGTGGGGACTCACATTCTGGAGGCGATCTGCAAAATCACACATGGAAAAAAATATTCCACCACTCAATGAAATTCTTCATCTCAGCCGTGCATTGACTTCTGAGATCAGAGATGAGTTGGGAAACCATTTTCGCATGGAAGAGGTGGGCTGTTTTATGTTGTACAAGAGTGCAGTGACAGAGAAACATGAAATTGAATTAGCAAAAGAAGCCGCAGCGCTCGGAATTGAAACCAAGATTTTCGACGCCAAAGGAGTGCAAGAGATGGAGCCGGAAGTAGAGGTGAATGTCAGAGGTGGTGTATTGTATCCAATCGATTGTCATCTGCATCCAGGTGATTTGATGCAAACCATTTATCAGTATCTCCAATCGAATGGCGTGCAATTTCATTTGAATACCACTATTGAGGGTTTTGAAAAAGAGGGACGAAAAGTCAGCAAAGTCATCACAGACAAGGGAGATTTTACTGCTGATGCGTTTGTGCTTGCTACTGGTTCATGGTTGCCCATCGTGACAAAACACTTGGGTATTGAGCTGCTGCTGCAGGCAGGAAAGGGATACAGCATGACATTTGAAAACGTCGAAAAAAATTTGCATCAACCTGCAATTTTGGTGGATGATCGCGTTGCCATGACACCCATGGGGACTGACTTGCGCATGGGAGGAACGATGGAGATCAGTGGATTGCAATCGCCGATGTTGATCAAAAGAGTACAGGCTATTTTCAAGGCAGCAAAAAACTACTATCCCAATTTACCTGTTTCATTTCCATCTTCTGAAAAAATATGGTGGGGATGGAGGCCTTTGAGTCCGGATGGTCTGCCCTACATTGGCAGGCATTCAGCATTTGATAACTTGGTATTGTCGGGCGGCCATGCCATGCTGGGTTTGTCGCTCGCTGCTGCTACCGGAAAATTGGTGGAGGAAATTGTAGGAGGTAAGAAGACAAGCATGGATATTGCTGCATTCAATGTAGAACGATACAATTAAATCTTTCAATATGAAACAATCTCTCTTTACATGGTTCGCAGTTCTTTGCTGTCAGGTTTCTCTTGCACAATCTCTTGAAAAACTTTGGGCAACAGACAGTGTATTGAAAGTTCCTGAATCTGTTTATTTCGATGAGAAAAATGAAAAAATTTATGTTTCCAACATAGAAGGGAAGGGTCCGTGGGACAAAGACGGGAAAGGTTCCATCGCGTTGTTGACCTTGAATGGGAAGGTGTTGAATCCACAGTGGATCACCGGACTGCATGCACCCAAAGGGATGGCCTTGTACAAGGAGTTTTTGATGATCGCTGATGTTGATTCAATTGTGATAGTTGACATCTTCAAAGGAAAGGTGGTGAAAAAAGTATTTGTGGATGGGGCGCAAGGGCTCAATGATATCACCACGGATAAGATGGGCAACATATTTGTCTCCGATTCCAAAACCAAAAAAATATTTTACATAGGCTTGTTCAAGGGTGATGTGAGGGTCTATACTGAGGGCTTGGCTGGTCCCAATGGCTTGTATTATTCAGACCATACACTTTTCCTGGTTGATGCAGGAGGTTTTTATCGATTGGGAAAGAACAGGGAAAAAATCTTGATAGCTGATGGCATGACGGCAGACACAGACGGCATTGAGCAGGTTGACGAAAAAAATTTCTTGGTTTCCTGTTGGAGTGGGATTGTTTGGTTGGTGAATGTAAACGGACAAAAAACGAAGCTATTGGATACAAAGGCAGAAGGTGTAAATGCTGCTGATATCGGGTACGACAAAAAAAATAAAATTTTGTACGTTCCAACTTTCTGGAGGAACCATGTGGCTGCTTATCAGTTTAAGAACTAATTCAAGCAGATGCAAAACTATTTTTTGCGCGTCAGGTACAATGGCAGGCAGTATGCGGGTTTTCAGATCCAGGAGAATGCCATCACCATTCAGGGTGAAGTCGAGAAAGCATTGTTGGTTTATTTCAGGCAATCTATTCAACTAACAGGATCTTCACGAACCGATGCCGGTGTGCATGCCCGGTGCAATTATTTTCATTTTCAATCCGATCTCCCACAAGTGGAAGCTGGAGTCTACAACCTCAACGCCATTCTTCCTTCATCAATATCCATTGAGGGTATTTTTAAAGTGCCCTCTGATGCACACAGCAGATTTTCAGCAGTTGCAAGATGCTACTCATACCATGTATACAGC
>JBEGMC010000096.1:0-4186 GCA_041183265.1 Bacteroidota bacterium | reverse complement strand
GAAATGGCCGGAATATATCATTGAATTTTTGATGTTGTTTACTGCAGTTACGTTGGGATTTTTTGTTGAGAATTACAGAGAACACTATGTTGAAAAACTGAGAGAGGAACAGTTCATTCTTGATATCAGAAGAGATATCATTTTTGATTCGATGCAATTGTCAAAGCTTGGCCAACAACAAAAAACAAGACGACAATACTATGACAGCCTTTTGGTCATATACAAAAAAGGAAATTGGAGAGACGAAATTCCAGCATTGCAGAAATACAATTCATTTTTATCTGGAAAAATTACTTGGGAGCCCCGTCAAGAAACCTATAAGCAGTTGATCAGCACCGGATCTCTACGATTCTTCACGGATCGCAAATTTGTTGAAGACTTGAAGGAATATGAAATCCAGCTCAATAAGCTGGCATTTAGAAGACAGCGATTTTTGCAACACATGTATGATTTTTATGAACCCATAAACCAAAAACATTTTATTACATTGTTTGAGCATCCAGAGGATAATTATAAGGTTGCAATAGATTTCTTGAATGGGAAACCAACAATTGAAAATCCATTTTTATCAGTCAAAAGACTCAATCATCAGGAGTCTTTTGACATGGTTGACTATATGTCGGTTGTATCAACAGCTATATTGCTTGAGGCATTCGATAATCAAAGTTATGTGCAACCCTTGTTGGAGCAGTCTCGTAAAATTTTAGCATCTACAGACCCTACAAAGCAGTAGCAGAATAAAAAATATTTAATTCAGCAGATTTACTCTTATAATAGTTCATCAATTTCAATTAATGAGGAAAATTTTAACGACTTTAATCATCTTATGGGGTCTAACTGTACATGCACAAGAATACACGCATAAAGGCAGCCTGATTATTATTGGTGGTGGTGATACGCCTGACACCATTTATAATTTGTTTGCACAAAAAATAGGGGGGAAGGATCAACTGATCGTTTATATTCCAACAGCTACTGATGATGAACCCTGGATCCAAGCCGGTGAACATTTGAAGAAATTTACCAGCAGGGGATTCACCAACTTAAAAACTTTACATACACGAGACAGGCAAAAGGCAGAAGATCCTGCATTTTATGAAGTGATCAAAAGAGCAAAAGGAATTTTCATTGGTGGGGGCGACCAAGAAAATCTTGCTAAAGCATATGGAGGTACAGCTGCATTGCAAGCCATGTTTGATTTATTGGATCGAGGAGGTGTTATCATGGGGACGTCTGCAGGGGCTACCATCATGGGATCATTGATGATCGGTGGCGATCATAGAAAAGCCCCACATGTTTCAAAGAGCTTTGGAGAAGGATTTTCTTTTATGAAGCAAACAGCCATTGATCAACATGTATTGGTCAGAAACAGGCAATTTGATTTGGTGCCTGTTCTGGAAAAATATCCTCATGTGTTTGGGATGGCAATGGATGAGTCAACTGCCGCACTTGTAGAAGGAGACAGTATTAAAGTAGTTGGTAATTCTTACATGCTCATTTTTGATCAAAAGGATTGGCAAAAGCAGCGAATAGACTGGGGGAGAGTTTACCAGCCCTTTAAAATGTTCTCTTCCGGCAAAGTCTATGCTATAAGAAAAAATTGAAGGATGCAGTAATGGATCTGCCCATCTCATAAATACCAGAACCATGGGTTTTATAAACTGTATTGGTCAAGTTATTGAGATACAACTGTGCAGAGAAGTGATTGAAATTGAATTTCGAAAACAGGGATACTATATTGAATCCTGCTGTGCCATTTTCCCCAATCCGAACATCGTCTTTGTCTCCTTGTGCAAGCCTGTATTGCGGATCTGCATGGGAATAGATGATGCCGATCTCATGATCTTTGAAGCTGTATCCAGCAATCAGATTGGTGGTCAGTGGCGGTATTCTCCTCAATGGTTCATTTCTTGTAATGCTCTGGCCATAGAGATATGTAATATTTCCTTTGATATATACATGATTTGAAGCATTGATATTCATGCTGACCTCAGCGCCTTTGATATAACCCTTGTCTACATTCTCTTTTTCATATACATCATAGCCACCAATGTTTTGATTGGTCTTGATGCGTGTGATCAGATTGCGCAGACCAGTCCTGAATACTGATGCTTCAGCCTGAATCTGCTTGTTGTATAATTTTATACCAACTTCTGTATTGAGTGATTTTTCAGGTTGCAGATCATAGTTGGGTTTTTCGTACCTGAAATCTACAATTCCCAAAGTGCCAAGATCATCAATGTTCGGAGCCCTGAATCCCTCAGATATATTTCCGTACACAAATACATTTTTTAACAACCGATAACTTACACCCGCTTGAATAATCAATGCTTTGGGCTGCATGTTCACTTTACCCAGTGTTGCATCTTCAATGATGGCCCTATACATGTTGTATCTGGTGCCTGCTTCTACTTGAAACCTTCTCCAATTGATGTGATGGAGATGATAGATGGAGAAGCTTTGGTAACGGGCATTGTCTGGGTACAAACCTCTGAGCGATTTACTGGACCCATCCGCAGTAGATTGATCTGTCCTGGAACTGTTCACCAAATCACTGTATATATCAACTCCCGATATTGCATGCCAGGAAGTTGAAAAAGTATTTTTCAATTCTACACCCAGTCCAATAGTCCTTGCTGCATCATTCTCTGTACGCAATTGTGTACTTCCGTTCTTTTGCAATTTTCTTGTTTCCTCGATGCGTTGTCTTGAGACAAAAAATTTAAGTTCATCAAATTTCCCCCTCTTGAATTTCTTATTGAGTATGGCATATCCCATGGACCGGTTGATCGGTGTTGAAGTATTCGTTTTAAAATTTTCAAATTGATATTTAAATAAAACAGGCACATTGGGTTGATGCAATTGTTGGTAACTGGATTTCAGGATCCATCCTTTGCCAAGTTGAATCATTGCCTTGAGATGCTGACTGTATTCGTTGTATCCGGATGGAGATTGTCTGCCGATGGTACCTCCTGCAACCAAATCACCAAATTCTTTGAATGCCCCGCTGGCTTGAATGGAAATGTTTTTGCTTTGGTAACCCAGCGTGGGACGCACAGATTTTTCCATTGATCTGTTGGTATAGCGGGTATTCAACTTGGCATTCCATTTTGATTGCTCACTGAATGACAATTGATTGGTCTCCAAGTGAATGACCCCTGTCAATGCATCGCTGCCGTATTGAACGGCGCCGCCCCCTTTTAATATTTCAACTTTATCGATCAGATCGGGTTCGATCAGGTTCATGTATTGATTGGGACCGTATCTGAAAATGGAGTTGTTCAATCGAATGCCATCCACCACAATCAAGGCCTGATTCCCGGTGAGTCCACGCACAAAAGGAGATCCACCTCCGTGATTTGATTTTTGGATCATCACACCAGGTAAGTACATCATGCTTTCTGGCAGTGTTCTGGCATTTGTATGTTGTAGATCATTTTTACTTACGACTTGCAAAGAGTAAGGAAGTTTTTGCAGTGATGAAATTTGTTTAAAAGCTTCAATTTTGACCTCTATTAATGATTTGAGTGTATCCTTGTTCACTTGAGAACATACAGAAGATTTGCAGAAGCATACAATGCAAGAAATCAAAAAAAATCTTATTGCCATTTTCACTCAAATGTACTCCAAGTTAATTCAAATGCAATAATTTTAATTTTTATGAAGATTATATTATTATTACTCGGACTCATTACTTCAACACTTTCATTTGCGCAGGACAATGATCAAAAGTTTATCATCATCACCACAGATGGATTGCGTTGGCAGGAAGTATTCAAGGGCATGGATTCCTTAATCGCCATCGATAAAAAATTCAATCAGGGGGATAGCTTGGGACTGTTCAAAAAATACTGGTCAGCCGACTCTTTGAAACGAAGGTCATTGCTCATGCCTTTTTTTTGGAGCACCATCCAGTCAGCCGGACAATTGTACGGCAACCGTCAGTATGGAAGCAAGGTTGACAATGCAAATCCCTACTGGTTTTCATATCCCGGTTACAGTGAATTGCTGACAGCCCAAGCTGATACAGCCATCAACGCAAATGATTTTCCTCCCAATCCCTACGAAAATATCCTGGAGCATTTCAACAAGAAGCCTTCCTATAAAAACCGCGTAGCAGCTTTTGCATCCTGGAATGCATTTGACAGGATATTAAATGAGCAGCGAAGTGGGTTTCCTGTAGTGA
>JBEGMC010000095.1:0-24608 GCA_041183265.1 Bacteroidota bacterium | reverse complement strand
GTTTTGAATTGTGTCGCATAGGTCTTGCGCATCTCTTCGGCATCTGTAATGACAGTATTAAAGGTATATTTTACAATGCTTGCACAAAATACATAGTACCAAGAACCCAACCCCTTCCATTTCGGTCTGAGCCATTCCATTCCATCTACATTGATCAACGTTTTTGTGCCAACAATTCTTGGTAGCCATCCGAATGGTGCGTTGGCAACATTCACAAAAAGAATCGCGTCGTATCTGCAAAAGCATGCATGCAGGGTAGAGAGCAGGGAGTGTGTAAGCTGACTCAATGATTTGGATTCAAGGGCAGGGATGTATTGCAGTTGAATACCATTTACCACTTTTGGTTTGTCGGTGAAAAGAGATCGATGGCAATAGATGGTAATGTCTATTTGCTGCTGTTTGAGTCTTTCAGCAATCGACTTGATAAGGGTTTCGTAGCCGCCGTAAACATAGGGGTATCCTTTTATTCCAATTATGGCTACTCTTTTAGGCTTCATCACGTTGGTTGGACATAAAAATATCCAATAAATGATCTGCAGCCAAATTCCAGTTGTATTGTTCTTTTAACTTTTTTCCGTTTTGAATTAGCTCTTTTTTTAATGTGTCGTTGTGATAAAGTCGAATGATTGTTTCTGTTATCTGTTGCATATCAAAGGGATCAAAATAAATGCCTGCATCACCACCAATTTCCGGCATTGCTGTGTTGTTGGCAGCAGCAAAAGGAATTTCAAAATGCAGTGCCTCCACAATAGGCAATCCAAATCCCTCATCAATGGAGGGTTGAATCAGAAAATCAGCTTCTTGATAAAGTTTTTTGAGCATATGCTGTGCAACCCTGCCTGTGAGAAGAATATTTTTTTCAAGTCCACTTGATTTGATCATGGATCGAAGTTGATAGGTATAATCACTTCCCTTGTATGCGGGAGAAGATCCTGCCACAATCAATACCAGCTCGCTTTTGATTTCTTGTGGAAGTTTTTCATAGGCCATGATCAATCGGTCAATATTTTTTCTTCTATCCAGTGTGCCCACATATAATATGTATTTCCTATTTGTAAGAAAGGATTGGATCAGGTTGTTTTCAATTTTTGAAAGTGGTTGTTCAAGCATTTGATCAAAATCTGCATGTCCCTCGTATACCACTTTTATTTTGTTGTGAAGTGCAGGTACCAATTTGCCCAGCCTTGCTTTCACATAGTTCGACGGAGTAATTATTTTTTCAGCCTTTTTGGCACCGGCAACGCCCAAGATTTTAAAGGATGCTCTCCATATGGGATTGTAATAGGAGGGATGATCAAAGAAAAAGCAATCGTGAAAGACCACGAAGTATCTTGTTTTTAGCCGTATGACAGGTGAAAAATAGTCAGTACAAAAAAGTACATCGCATTTTTTGAAAAAGCAATAAGCGGGGAGCACGATTTGCTTCCAGAAAAAGAACAAAAGATGCTCGATTGCTTTTAAAAAGTAGTTGCCACCTGTATACACATCAAATGGGTATTTGATCAGCACAAGATCAATTACATCCTTTTTCAACTCAAGGGCCTTGGTGATTTCATTCAGGTAGGTAAAGGTTCCTGTTTTTGCTTTTTTTAAGTCTCTCAGGTCTATCGCTACTTTGACTCTTTTTGCCATTCAATTTTTGAAATTAGGAATCCTGTTAAAAACCATGTAAAATAACTCATAAACAGGAACGATTCAAAATAACTGGTGAGCATGGGGATCAGTGAGGCAGCTTTGAAGAGGAGCAGTCCAAGAAAAAGTACTTTGGTGTATCCCTCTTGGTTTCTCCAGTGTTTCGCGGCAAATACCCAAATACAAATATATATAGCGAGGTAAAGCAGCATGCTGATGATGCCCGTTTGTACGCCCATAAAAATAAGTTGGTTCTCCCCTCCAATCCCCAAGCCGTCTCCAAATCCATAGTAGCCCGAGCTTCCGAGTCCCAGGCCAAATGGCTGCTGACCCATTGCTTCAATTCCGCTCAACCATGCGAGCAAATGGCTGAGTGCAGAGCTTTCACGAAAAAGTATTGTGTCGATGATATAATTCTTGACTTTATCATTTTCGTTGAATAAAATATAAATGCCTGTCAATGAAAAAATGATGATGCTGTATTTAATGAACAGGGATCTTCGAATGAGAAATAAAATGTATAAAACGGCAATGAGTCCACCGAGCATCGAAGCCCTGGAATAGGTTTGGTAGAGTGCTGCCATCAGGATGAACAATACGAGCCACTTCCATTTTGGATCAATCTGATCATCCTTGACAAACAGGAGCCAACCTATCGCGAGACAAATGCCCCAGACCAATGTGATGGCAAAATCGAGTGGATCCTGAAAAAAGGATGCAAAGCGTTTGTTTCCCAGGTCCGTTTCGAAGGTTTGTGTCAGTCCATAGCTACCGCTGGTATAGGCATCCAGTATTTTTTGGTAATACGCCATGAATCCTGTTTGTGTTTGCAGGTGGGTATAAAAAATAGTTTCTATGCATTGAACCAGCGATGCGCAGATCAACATGCCGATCACCCCATAAATGATTTTTTTGGGAGCGATCTTTTCTTGCGGCATCCATCTTCCGATGAAGTAGAGCGGCGCGAAGAGTCCATAGCTTTTGAAGACCGTGACTCTTTCAAAAAACGTAAAGTTGCCCAGTGGTGTGAAAACATATGCAGCAGTATAGAGAAATAGTATGGTTACCAGCCAATCCAGCCAATTGAAACGGATCTGATCTTTGTATTTGAAGAGCAAATAAAGAAAGCAGGTCCCAACTGCAATTTCTTTGAAGTATTTGATCACATTGACAACATCCTCTGAGGTGGTTTGCATCGTCGTAGAGAGCGCGACCGTATACATGGACATGCCCGCAATGAAAAAAACAAGAATTCTTTCAGGCTCACCCGTTCTGAATCCTTTTAGAAAGTAGAAAAAGGAGCTGACATAAATGATGGCAAATACAAACACTTTACTGATTTTCTATTGCGATGCATGTTACTACAAGGTTGTCAATTGACCAACTTTTGAGACACAGATCCGTTTCAACTATAAGGTCAGCCAGGGAAATCATGATCGAGGGATTCGAATGTTTGAATTTCCATACATATTGATAGACCGAACTTCCGTTAGCGCTGGATTTTAGGCTGCAGAGTCCCGGCATATTGTTTTTAAATGAATTGGCACCCGGGAAAAAATTAAATCCATACACATAAGGGTAAGATTGTTGGGTTCCGGGGAGATTGGAGAACGTGGTGATGAAAGCCCGCTCTCTATCCAGAAAAATCGCCCAAAAATCCGATTGGAGTCCATCGTTCCCCTTCCAGCTATCATGTATATATAGATCAAATTCAAGTTGAAGCAGTTGATGAGAAGGGAGAGAGTCAAACTGCATGAATACTGCATTGTGGTTCAAGGGACCAAGGATGTTGGTATTGTTGAATTTGAATACAAGGGAATCTTTCGATTCATTGTTACCGGCGAATACTTTTAGTTTTTGTCTTCCTTGTTCAAAATCGTTTCTGTAGATTTCAATTTCATTGGGAAGGTTTTTTTTACAGCTGAGCATGCTGTGTGCAAGCATCAAGAACAGTGCAAGTTTGGTGAAGGTCCTGGTATGGATCATTCCTTTCATCAGTGTTTTGCAGTGGCACTTCCAAATAACTTATTCTTTATTTTAACAGCAGGATCATAAATCGAGGAGAGGAATTTTTTCACCGTCTGATCATCGCCCACATGCCAATCGGTTGTCCTGCGTTTTTCAACATGGTGCAGGTGTTTCATGTAAGCATAGGCTGCGATGGAAGTTCTGTATTTTCCTGGGGGAAAGTTGATTACATCGTATCCATGAAGGGTAAATGAATTGGTCAATTGCAGAACGAGCCTGTTGTAGGGAACACCGATGTTTAGTTTTTCTCCTGTTCTAAGATCTTCGATGCTAAGGTGTCCACCGTCTTCCTCTTTCCAGTCCTTGTTCAAATAAAACAAAATGTTCAAACTTCTGTACCAATCTGTATGGAGTGGGTGATAATTGAAGTCGAGGTGCATATCAAGAAAGCTTTTTTCTTTTCCCTGGTGGATGCCACCGCCAAAAAAATTGGGATCTACAAAAAGTTCCTGATTGGTGATATAGCTGATGAAATTTTTAAACCTGTCGGATAGAATCTCTTCGCAGTATTCAGCGAAGGCGGGTGATATATCCTTGATTTTTGATTTTTCGAATTTGTTTCTGGCGAATACATAATCTCTGCTCTTGGTAGTTATTTCAGGGATTGAGTTGTACAGCTCCTCCAAGGCAGTTTCATCGCAGAAGTGATCAATGATGAGGAATGGAAAAGGTTTGGACAAAAGAAAGTCCATGCGGAGTTTATCACGGTTGTCTTCCAGGTACTTGAAATTAATCATGCAATATCTTTTCTATTGAACTCAAAATTAAAGATTTATAACGCTCTGGGGCGAATTCCTTCTCTAAATATTCAAAACCTTTTTCGCCCATGTTTCGCAGGACTTGCTTGTCAAGTATCCCGCTGATTTTTTCTGCAGCTATTACAGGATCTTGAATGGGGAGGTGAATGCCTGATGTTTGATCAAGGATCATTTCAACAATGCCTCCGTGGGAAGTCCCGGCAACGGGTTTGGCATGCGACATGGCTTCCAGAACAACATTGGGAAGAGGATCCGGCAGGGTAGATGGCACAATCAGCAGGTCTATGAATTGAAAGAAATGAGCATTGTTTTTTTGAAATCCAAGGTCAGTGATATGTTCGCCGATGCCAAACTCCTGGATCTTATCCTTCATCTGTTGAAGGATATATTCATATCCCGGAAAAGGATCACCCGCCATGATGAAGTGTAGTTGCTTATTTTTTTTCAGGAGTTCATTGGCAATTTCAATGAAGTATACTTGTCCCTTCCAATGATTGATTCTTCCAATCATGCCAATGATGATTTTATCATCGCTGATGGGAATGTTCCAGATATTCTTGTTGGATGTTTTTTCGGTTTGGTTGGACCTGATTGTGGTGCTTAATCCATAACGAATGCGAACAGCTTTCTTTTTTTCCTCGATGGACTTATTCATCTCAATCCAATGGCGATAGGTGGCATCTGAAACATAAATGTTCAAATTGCTTTGATTTGACATGAGGTTTGAAAGCAGTTTTGCAAAAGGTCTGGGTTGCATGATGATTTCATGGATATGCCAAACATGTTTTTTGTTGGTCCACCGCGCAGCGATGACTCCAGCGAAAACGCTGGCGGCGTTGTTGAAAACAAGATCGATTGATTTTACTTTGATGAACCTGGACAGCAACAGTGAGGCTCTCCATGTAAAATAGGCTCTGTTGAGTATGCCGCCGATGTTGATGTATTTTCTGCGCAGTATTCCCAGTCGCAGGATATGCACTTCAACGCCGATGTTCTCCAATGCTGTGCTCAGTGGACCTTCTTCACTCAAAAACGCGTATACGTTTGCATCTTCTTCTTTGAAAATTCCAGCCGTTTGCAGAAAAATTTTACTCGCTCCATACAGATCAGATGTGCTGTGGAGCATTAATATGTTGGTGTTTTTTAATGTATTGGGCATGGTTTCTTACAGCGAAAATACACCATGGTTTTCTCCCAGCATATTTTTAATATCTAATATCAGTCGTGCAGCATTGATTTTAAAAAATCTATTCAGATCAAGATGCTTAAATGCATGGTGAGGTACAGCCAGGATGATTGCATCAAAGGATGATTCAGGAGCTTTTGCTTTGAATGCTTCGATCAATGGATCGTGAACAAAAACATTTGCTCCAGTCTTTTTCAGGTGTTCTGCAATCACCGGGACTTTTGAATTCCTTGTATCTGGGGTATTTTCTTTGAATGTTGCGCCAAGTATGAGTATATCTGAACCTTTGATTGGGATCCCTTTTTCCAGCATGAGGCGCATCAGTTTCTCCGCCACGAAATAGGGCATGTATTCATTGACTTCTCTTCCTGATGTAATTACCTTGGGCGTATAGCCCAGTTGTGTGGATTTGTAGGCCAAATAATATGGATCGACTGAAATACAATGTCCGCCAACGAGTCCGGGCGTAAACTTCAAAAAATTCCATTTCGTTGAAGCTGCCTCCAACACCGCCGAGGTGTCGATGCCCATCTTATCAAAAATCAAGGCCAGTTCATTCACAAAAGAGATATTGATATCGCGTTGTGCATTCTCAATCGCTTTCGATGCCTCGGCCACGCGGATGCTGGGAGCCTTGTGCGTCCCGGCAGTGATGATGCTTGCATAAAGTGCATCAATGAAATCAGCGGCTTCAGTAGATGATCCTGATGTGACTTTCTTGATTTTGGTAAGGGTGTTGATCTTATCACCTGGATTGATGCGTTCGGGTGAATATCCTACATAAAAATCCTGGTTGAACAGGAGTCCACTTTCTTTCTCCAACACTGGAACACAGTCCTCCTCAGTGCAACCAGGGTAGGTGGTTGACTCATAAATCACGTAATCACC
Source organism: Bacteroidota bacterium (assembly GCA_041183265.1). Taxonomy (GTDB): domain Bacteria; phylum Bacteroidota; class Bacteroidia; order Chitinophagales; family Chitinophagaceae; genus Pollutibacter. The sequence continues at coordinate 18,116 of JBEGMC010000095.1, read as the reverse complement.
TTTTTTGAGGTATCGGCCGATGATCTTTGAAGCACTCAACAGGGGTTTCAGATCAGGCAATCTGTTCTCATCTATCGGAGTAGGCACTGTAACGATGAAAACAGTACAATCACTCAATGCATTTTCTGAGGAGCTCAGTGTAAGTCCGTCTTGAATGGCTTGTTTCAGCTCATCGGATTCCACCTGCGCAGTCTCGTCAGCCATCGCATTCAGTTCGTTTACTCTTTTCTCATTGATATCGAATCCAACGACTTTATATTTCTTTGAAAACTCCAAAGCAAGCGGCAGTCCAACGTAGCCCAGGCCGAGGATGCAGATGGTGGGAGAGTTTTTTTGGGTTGTCATTGTTGTAATTGTTGTCATTGTTGTCTGCTTCGCGTTGTCAAATTAATGAGGGTGATCATTGTTTGAATCAAATTAAATCAACAATGACAACCATGATAACAACGACAACAGCTGTTATAACTTGTCTTTTATCATCCCCACCACATCCTTCTCTACCATTTTCCCGGCGATGGTGATCATGTTCTTGAATGCTTTTGCGTGTGAGATGCCGTGGCCGATGATGACTGGTTTGTTTACACCAAGCACCGGTACGCCGCCGTACTGCTCGAATTCAAACATGTCGAAAAACGCATCATGGATATTTCTGCGTTGAACCAAACCGTGAATGCTTTCTGCCAGTTTCAGGATGATGTTTCCTGTGAACCCATCGCAAACCATTACATCTGCTTTATCCAAAAAAACATCCCTTCCTTCGATATTGCCTGTGAAATGAATGTGTTTATTCTCCTTCAGCAATGGATATGCTGCCTGCGCCAATAAATTTCCTTTCCCTTCTTCTTCTCCAATATTGATCAATCCAACCCTGGGATTTTCAATGTTCAAAATTTGTTCAGCAAATATTGAACCCAGCATTGCGAACTGTTCGAGATTCTCGGGTTTGCAATCTGAGTTGATACCTGCATCTATCAACCATCCCAATTTTCCGTTTTCTCTTGGCATGTATGCGCCGATCGTTGGACGGTGAATGCCTTCGATTGCTTTGATGCTGAAAAGTGATCCCACCATCATTGCGCCAGTATTGCCTGCACTGATGAATGCATCAATATGCCCTATCGCCAAATATCCAAATCCCACTGCAATGGATGAATCCTGTTTCTCTTTCATTGCCTTCGTCGGATGTTCATGCATGTCGATGACTTGAGACGTGCCGATGATCTGAATGTTGGAGGTATCAACTGCATGTTCTTGTAAGAGGGTTTCTATTTGGGGTTTATCACCGAATAAAGTCAGGTTGACGGTTGACGGTTTACCGTTAACAGTTAACTGTGAACTGTGAACTGTCAACTGATTTTCATGAAAAAGCTTCACCCCCTTGACCGCCTCGAGGGGAGCAAAATCACCACCCATCATGTCAATTCCGATATTCATGCTGTTCATTTCTTACAGGTTGCTCAAAATAAAATTCCGACTGATGCAGGTAGCAAGAGTCGGAATTTGTATGATTGAAAAATTCAATTAGTTGATAGGGGACTTCTCAGCTACCACTTTTCCTTTGTACATCAATTTTCCTTCATTGACATGTGCGCGGTGACGAACATGCAATTCTCCGGTAGTAGAATCTTTGCTCAAAGTCACGGTTTCAGCCTTATAATGTGTCCTTCTCTTTGCGCTTCTTTGCTGAGAGTGGCGGCGTTTGGGATTTGGCATGGTATATAATTTTTAGTTGTCTCTGAATTTGTCCAATCCTTTCCAAATTGGGTTTTCGTTTTTTTCTTCTTGGTCCGTTTCTTTTTTGTCTTTTAGCTGCTGAAGTTTTGCAAGTACATCCATGTTGCATTTGGGTCCGCCCATTTCTTCCTCGCTGCAAGCGGGGTAGGTAGGCATGCTCAATTGTACAAACTCTGTGAGCCAATCTTTGACATCGATGTGGCTTTCCGTCCTCGAGATGAAATAGACGTCAGGATCATCGTTCTGCGCATTCATTTCTTCGGGATTTTCCACCATTTTTACCAGGATTTCAAAATCATCCCAGAGATGGATATCCAATGGATTTCCACAGCGGTTGCATTGCATTTCGGTAGTGCCGCCGATTTCAAATTTGAGCTGCAGAAAACTGGCATGCTTATCAAGCAGGAGCTTCACTTTAGCGTGACAATTTTTGAAATCTGATGGCTTTTCAGCATCAAAGAACTCATCCCCTAAATCGTAATCGAACTCAGTAATCCCGGGTTTCAAACCCACAAATGCGATTTCAAAGTCCCGACGGCCTGACATACGAAGCTTTTAAGGGAGGGCAAATGTACAGTTTTTGGGGGAAAAGACCAAAAAAGTTAAATCAGTTAACTGTTAACCGTTAACTGTTAACCCTCAACTGTTAACTGTCAACTACTTAGTTGTTCCTCATTATCATCCTAAACCCACCTCCATTCTCCATGGCGCTCTGGGGTTTCAGGTCATAGCCCTTGGGGATTTCAAACTCCTTGTCTTCGATGTTGGCGTCCAGCTGGACTTTCAACACAGTCATATGGATTTTGAAGCCATTTCCGCGGGTAATTTCATATTCCATAGGGAAACCTTCAATGAGGTTCATGCCCGGCACCCCGCCTGACATCATCGACATACCACCACCTGGACCGCCAAATCCACCTGATGTGGCATTCGGAGCGGCTGATTTGGGAGCTATTTTGAAATCCGGGTTGTACCAAACAACGGATTCAGATACCTGTCCGTTTTGTCCGGTTGATTTGATGGTGACTTTCTTGCATGTATATCCTGAGATCTTCTTGGTTTCCTCTGAGTAGATCAATTCCGGCTTGTTGTCACGGAAAGTGATTCCCAATGCCGCCAAAGAGTCTCTTCTCGCATTGCGTATTGAATCCTGCCTTGCCCGCTGCGCTTCCGCATCGGCATCGGTTGAATAGAATCCAGTTTTTCTGCCCATTGCTTCGATGAGCGTGGTGGTCTTCTTATTCACCCTGTCAACGATTACCGTATTGTGTCCGAAGTCAGACATGCTCTCCGTTTTCATGAAATTGGGAGAAAAAGTCGTTGTGGTATTGGTTTCAATATCCCTTGGCATGGAAAATCCTCCGCCACCCGGACCCCCATCGCCACCACCTGGAGGGGCAAAATTCTCTGGGAAGGTCACCTCTGTCTTTGCTTTTACAATCGCCTTTTCAACGACTTTGGGCTGGGCAATCGCCGTACTGAATCCGAAAAATGCCGCCAGAACAAATATTCTTTTCATGATGATTGGTTTCGATTTTGATATAGGGTGACAAAATTAGTTTTTTTCTTGTGGCTGGAAGGGGATTTAACAAATTCAATGTAAAGCCAAACTGCCAGATTTGTTGACAGTTGACGGTTAACAGTTAACAGGCGACCGTCAACCGTTAACTGTTGTATTAAAGTATATATAAAAAGTATATACCTTTGTTCAATGAAATCATTATCATTAAAACTCGATGACGAGGTGTTCAAGGAAACTGAAAAAATTATTGCAAAGCTTGATTGTGCCAGAAACAGGTACATCAATGAGGCGTTGGAAATATATAACCAATACAATCGGAGGAAACTATTGAAGGAGCAATTGAAAACAGAGTCATTGTTGACATATCATGAGAGCATGATGATTTTAGAGGAATTTGAAAAAATAGCAGAACGTAATGAGGCAGTATGAAATTTGGCTGGCCAATTTGAATCCTTCAAAGGGGACAGAAGTAGGCAAGGTTCGGCCAGTGGTTATTGTCCAGACTGATTTATTAAATGATTTTCATCCTTCTATTATTGTGTGTCCACTAACCACCAATGTCAATAAAGAAATCAAATTGCTGAGGGTGCACGTTGGGAAAAAATACTTGGAAGCAGAAAGTGATTTGTTGGTTGATCAGCTGACTGCCATTGACAAAAAACGGTTGATTAAAAAACTTGGAAAACTCAATGAAACGCAGATTGAAAAACTAAGAGAAAATTTGAGGATTGTGTTGTTTGAGTAGCATAAAAATTCAGTTAACAGTTGACTGTTAACAGTTAACCGTTAACTGTCAACCAAGATCCGAATTATTCAAGTGAAAACTTTCTTAATTTGCCACCTCAACTCATCGCCATGAAAAAATGTTTATCCGTATTACTGTTCTTTAGCATTGTTTTTGTTTCAAATGCCCAGATCAACATCATTCCTGCACCTTCTTCAGTGAAACAGGGTACAGGTAATTTCATTGTTGGTCCATCTACTGTTTTGCAGTTTTCATCCACTGATGCAGACGTAAAAAGAATTGCAGGTGAATTGAATGCTGCATTCAAAAGAGCTGCCGGCTTTGAATTGAAAGCGGGCACATCCTCCAGCAATGTGATTCAGCTGGTGCTGAACAGCAACGCGTCACTTGGAAATGAGGGGTATCAGCTGAGTGTTACAGCTAATGGAGTGAAGATCGCTGCGAATAAACCAGCAGGATTGTTTTATGGCATGCAGTCATTGCTACAATTGTTTCCTGCAGAAATCGAAAGCAAATCAGTTGTAAAAAATATACAGTGGAAATTGCCTGTGGTAGAAATACAGGACCAGCCAAGGTTTGGTTGGAGAGGGACGATGTTGGATGTTTCACGTCATTTCTTCACAAAAGAAGAAGTGAAATCATTTCTGGATGACATGGCCAAGTACAAGTACAATACTTTGCATTTTCATTTGACGGATGATCAAGGATGGAGAATTGAAATCAAGAGCCTGCCAAAACTCACACAAGTGGGTGCGTGGAATGTTAAGAAAACTGGACGTTTCAATTATTTCACACCGCCTTCAGATGATGAGCCTCGCAACTATGGTGGATTTTATACGCAAGAAGATTTAAAAGAGTTGATCAAATATGCTAAGGAAAGATTTATAGAAATTCTTCCTGAGATTGACATACCAGGCCACTCACTTGCAGCAGTTGCTTCTTATCCTGATCTTTCATGTACGCCCGGAAATTACAAAGTCAATTCCGGAGAGCCTTTCATGGACTGGCACAACGATGGAACTTTCACAGCAAGGGTTGATAATACTTTATGTCCTGCCAATGAAAAAGTCTATGAATTCCTTGACAAGGTTTTCACGGAAGTTGCTGCCATTTTCCCGCATCCATACATACACATGGGTGGGGATGAGTGCGCCAAAAATTTCTGGGAGAGCAGTCCGCAGATCAAAGACCTGATGCAACGCGAAAAGTTGAAAGACATGCATGAGGTGCAGAGTTATTTCGTGGGACGTGTTTCCAAAATAGTGCAATCAAAAGGAAAGAAATTGATTGGATGGGATGAAATCCTGGAAGGTGGTTTAGTCAAAGATGCAGCTGTGATGAGCTGGAGAGGAATGAAGGGTGGAATTGAAGCTGCAAAAATGGGACATGAAGTGGTTATGACACCAACGACCTATGTTTATGTTGATTATATGCAGGGTGATGCTGCAGTTGAACCTCCCGTATATGCTACACTTCGATTGAAAAAATCATACGAGTTTGAACCTTTGCCTGATGGGGTGGATCCAAAGTTGATCAAAGGGGGACAAGCCAATATGTGGTCCGAGCAAATATTCAACACCCGTCACCTGGGTTACATGATGTGGCCCCGCGGATTCGCCATTGCAGAAGCATTGTGGTCGCCCAAATCTGTTCGCGATTGGAAGACATTTGTTCCGCGCGTTGAAAATCATTTTACGAGATTCAAAGCTGCTGATAAAACCTACGCTCCAAGCATCTATGACCCTGCCATCAATGTGAAGAAAGATGCAAAAGGAAATTTACTGGTGGATTTTGAAACGGAAATCGACGGACTCGCAGTTCATTACAGTTTTGACAATTCATTTCCTGATCAGCATTATCCGCATTATGCCGGAAAATCAGTACAGGTGCCCGTTGACGCAGCGCCCATGAAAGTCATCACTTCACGAAATGGAAAGCTGATTGGAAGAATGATGACAATTTCGATTGAGGAGTTGGGGAAGAGGGCTAAGTAATAACGGTTGTCATTGTTGTCATTGTTGTCGTTGTTGTTATTGTTAAACTCTATCCTTTTTGTATCTGCTCACAAAAATAGACAACTATGAAAACCATGACAACGATGATAATAATGATATATATTTTTAAAAAATAATTATGAACAAAATCCGCTGGGGCATCCTCGCTTGTGGTAAAATCGCTAAAAAATTCGCAGCTGATTTGAAGTTGGTAGAAGATGGTGAGTTGATTGCTGTTGCATCAAGAGATGTTGAACGGGCAAAACAATTTGCAGCAGATTTTCCAGCTAAATATGTTTTTGGTTCTTACGAAGAACTGGTGAATTGTGACGAGGTGGATGCTATTTACGTTGCGAGTCCGCATAGCCATCACCATGAGCACACCCTTTTGTGTTTGAATCACGGCAAAGCCGTGTTGTGTGAAAAGGCATTCGCCATCAATCAGCAGCAGGCGAAAGAGATGATTGAATTGGCCAGGACGAAAAAGGTTTTTTTGATGGAGGCACTTTGGACGCGCTTTCTTCCACATTATTTGAAGGTCCGTGAAATGATTGCTGAAGGGAAATTGGGAGAACTGAAGGGGGTATTGGCCAATTTCGGATTCAAGCCGCCAGAGCCTGTTTCACAAAGATTGTTTGAGCCGGCATTGGGTGGTGGGAGTCTTCTGGATATAGGTATCTATCCTGTATTCCTCGCACAATCCATTTTGGGAGTGCCTGACAGCATCACCGCCAAAATGGATCCAGCACATACTGGTGTGGATGAACAATGTTCAATGGTCTTTCATTATAAGAACGGCATAACAGCTAATCTTTTTTCGACCCTCGCCTCCAATTTGGAAACCGATGCGGATATTTTTGGAACCAAGGGACGTATCCGATTGACGAATCGATTTTACGAACCCTCAGCAACCATTCAATACTACCCCGATATCATTACTTCACGCACCATCATCCCCATTGAAAAAGAGGCCGGCTGGGGCTACCAGCACGAAATCAGGCATGTCAACGAATGTCTTCAAAAAGGATTGACTGAAAGTCCGGTTTGGAGTTTAGATGATACTTTCAATCTTATGCAAACTCTTGATAGAATACGAAAGGAGATGGGGTTGATTTATAAGGTTGATGAGTAGTTGTCATTGTTGTCGTTGTTGTCGTTGTTGTCTTTTTCTCGTGAATTTTCCGAAAATTATTTTCTATTCAAGCTAATTGTTCATTTCTACATTGATATTAATGTTTCAATTCGTTAAATGAAACGTTCTTATCAAGATCTAGAAGTTTATAAAATCGCTTTTGAATTATTTATTGAGGTGCACAAATTCAGTCAAGGACTTCCTAAGTTTGAAATGTATGAGTTAGGAGGTCAAATCAGGAGATCATCAGATTCTGTTGTTACTAACATTGTGGAAGGGTATGGAAGAAGAAATTATAAACAAGAGTTCATTAGATTTCTGTATTTCTCACATGCTTCAAATTTAGAAACAATATGCCACCTGAATAAGCTTATGAAGCTATATCCTGACTATGGGCATAAGTTGCTTGAATTAGAAAAAAGATACAACGTTTTGGGAATAAGAATCTATAATCTAATTTCTTATGTATGCAATAATTGGAAGATCCAAAACATGGAAATAAGACAACAATGACAACAACGAAAACTTTGACAACAAATGCAGTATTTTAATTAAATACCTCGTTAAAATGTTGAAAACTCGTGCATAAACCCACACCCTCAAACATTATATTTGTTGCTTGACTAAAAAATGAGACAGTGAGACTAAAGAGTTTAGAAATCAAGGGGTTCAAGAGCTTTGCGGACAAGACAGTTGTCAATTTTGACGAGGGAATTACGGGTATTATCGGTCCCAATGGATGCGGTAAGAGCAATATTGTCGATTCCATCCGTTGGGTAATCGGTGAGCATAAAATCAGCAACCTGAGGAGTGAGAACCTGGAGAGCCTGGTATTCAATGGTTCCAAGAACAGGGGTCCCAGTGGACTCGCTGAGGTGAGTCTCACTTTTGAGAATACCAAGAACCTGCTTCCAACTGAATTCAACACGGTCACAGTTACCCGCAAATTCTACAAAAGCGGTGAAAGTGAATACCGCCTGAATGATGTACAATGCCGCCTGAAGGATATCCACAATTTATTTCTTGATACGGGTGTGAGCACTGACAGTTATGCCATCATTGAATTGGGAATGGTGGATGATATCATCAAGGACAAAGACAACAGCAGAAGAAAAATGCTGGAGCAGGCTGCAGGTATCAGCATCTACAAAACCAGGAAGAAAGAAGCCAAGCTGAAGCTGGATGCAACAGAACAGGATCTCGCGCGTATCGAGGACTTGCTGTTTGAAATCAACAACCAGCTGAAGGCACTCGAGAGCCAGGCGAAAAAAGCAGAGAAATACCTCGAGATCAAAAAGGAATACAAGATCAAATCCATCGAACTCGCGAAAGCTGCATTGGAAGGTTTCAATATTCAATACAAGGAGCTGACTGAACAGCAGCAACAGGAGACGGACAAGCGCTTTGAATTAGAGGCAAAAATCAGTACTGAAGAAGCTGACCTGGAAAAGAAAAAAGTTGAATTCATCGAACAGGAAAAAGCATTGCAGCAGATGCAGGCAACGTTCAATGAATTGGTGAATACCATCCGCAGCAAAGAGAATGAAAAGAACCTCGCACAGCAGCGACTGCAATATTTGAAGGAAAAAGAAACAACCTTGAATGAGTTTCTTTCAAAAGCAGGTGGACAATCATCCGGACTGGAAGAGAGCATTCGTTTTTCTGAAACACAAATCGCCGAAGAAGAAGTGAAGCTTGCTGGTATTCAGGAAGACTTGAATGCATTGCAGTTGCAGGTGGAAGACAGTCGCCGTGCATTTGATGAGAAAAGAGCCATGGTGGATGAGCTGAGAATGAAAAATCAGCAATTGCAACGCAGTCAGTTCGAGGCAGAGAAAAATGTTGCCATCAAGGATACTTCGATGATGAATATTGAAAAATCCATTCATCTCATCAAAGAAGAACAGGCTCATCGCAGTTCCCAATTGGCTGAACTCACTCAACATAAATCACAGAATGCTGACGAGCTTGAGGGTGCAAAAACCCGTTTGGGTTCCTTGCAAACTCAGCACGAAGAGGTTAAGCAGCAAATCTTGGATACACAATCCAATCTCGAGCAACTGCGTACCCACCTCGCTGATGAGAGTCGCAAACTGGATTCTAAAAAGAATGAACACGCCCTGTTGAAGAGTCTGATAGATTCAATGGAGGGGTATCCTGAAAGCGTTAAATTCTTGCACAACAATGAAGGCTGGAATCATACTTCACCCATTCTTTCTGATATCATTTATGTTAAGCAGGAGTACCGCGCTGCAGTTGAAAATGTGTTGGAGTCATATTTAAATTATTATGTAGTAAATGATTTGCAGGAAGGATTGAAGGCGGTACACTTGTTGGGTGAAAATAAAAAAGGCAAGGCCAATTTCTTTTTGTTGGATAAGCTCAATGCAGAATTTGGAAGTCAGCAGATGAATCCACATGCTATACCAGGAACCATTGCTGCAACGGATGTGGTAGAGTATGACGCCAAGTACAGCAACCTCGTAAAATATTTATTGGGGAATGTATTGATTGCAGAGGATGAATCAGCTTTGGAAAACGCCAACGGTTCTATCATCCTCGAGCGCAATGGTAAATATGTGAAGGGGAAATATTCACTGACAGGCGGAAGTGTTGGATTGTTTGAAGGAAATAAAATTGGTAGGGTCAAGAATCTCGAAAAACTCGAAAGCGAAATTGAAGCACAGGAAGTTGTTGTTGATGCCCTGAAAAAAGATATCCAGTCAAGACATGACCAAGTATTGGAGTTCAACAACAAGCTGCAGGAAAAAACCATCGCAGAAGCACAGTTGCGCATCCAGGAATTGAGCAATGCGTCTTTTGCCATTCAAAATAAAATTGAATCCATTCATGTTTCGGATGAAAACGCATCCAAGCGTTTGGCTGAACTGGAACATCAATTGCAGGAGAGTCAGCGTGGAATAGAATCGGAGCGTCAGGCTTTGCATCAGTTCAATGAGGATTTAAAAGCCATGACTGAAAAAATTGCTTTTATTGAAACGGATTATGCTTCCGCTGAAACGGCATACAATGCCATCAATGCAACATTCAATGAATCCAACATTCAATTGGCAAAGCAGCAAAGCAAGCTGTCCAGCGTAAAGCAGGAAGCAACTTTTAAGCAAAACCAGTTGCAAGAGTTGAAGTCACAAATTGACAGCAGCAATGTTCAGTTGTCTGAAGCAACGGGTAACATTTCAGAGACCAATGCTAGTCTGCAATTGATCGAGCAGGAATTGTTGGAATTGTATCGTCGCAAGGAAGAAGACGGAAGAATATTGAACGATGCAGACCAGGCATATTACAATACCAGAAATTCTCTCAACGAGCGTGAAAGCGAATTGAGGCATCGTGTGAAAGAGAAAGAGCAGGTTGATCAATTGCTCAATATGATCAAGGACAAGATCAATGAGTTGCGTTTGCAATTGGCTGGTATCAAAGAGCGCTTGAGTGTGGAGTTCAATGTTGATATCGATCAAATTCTCGATGAGCCACGCGAGACAGAAGAGGCACTGGAAGATTTGCAGGCTGACTGTGACCGCATGAGAAAAAGATTGGAGAACATCGGTGAAGTGAATCCTACTGCAGTCGAGGCATTTGTGGAAATGAAGAAGCGATATGAGTTCATTGTTGAACAAAAGAATGATTTGGTCAGTGCGAAAGACACTTTGATGCAAACCATTCAGGAAGTGGAAACCACTGCCAATCAGAAGTTCCTCTCTACCTTTAATCAGGTGCGTGAAAACTTCCAGCGTGTATTCAAGGCCTTGTTTACCGAGGACGATACAGCGGATATGATACTTGAAAATCCGGATGATCTCGCTGAAACCGGAATTGATATTGTTGCAAAGCCCAAAGGCAAACGTCCAACCAGCATCACCCAGCTCAGTGGTGGAGAGAAGACGCTCACTGCAACGGCATTGTTGTTCGCCATCTACTTGATCAAGCCCGCTCCATTCTGTATTCTGGATGAGGTGGATGCTCCTTTGGATGATGCCAACGTAGGCAAGTTCACCAACATGATCCGCCAGTTCAGCAAGGAGTCACAATTCATCATGGTTACCCACAACAAACAAACCATGGCTGCTGTAGATGTAATCTATGGTGTTACCATGCAAGAGCAAGGGGTGAGTAAACTCGTGCCTGTGGATTTTAGAAGTTTGAATTAATTAAAACAGTTGTCGTTGTTGTCATTGTTATCAGGTTATCGTTCTATAAGGCATTCTTGCTTTGAAGCATTGACAACGATGATAACGCGAAGCAGAAAACGATGACAACTTCTAACTACTTCTTCATCGGCATTGCCGGGACTGGCATGAGTGCGATTGCTCAGTATTTAAAAGCAGCGGGACATACAGTCGCTGGTTCTGATCGCCAATTTCAAAAAGACCAATTCAATGAAAGCCGCGCTGCGCTGGAGGCTGAAGGCATCCAATGTTTTGAGCAGGGCGCCAATGGGATTTCAAATGATGTTGATGTAGTAGTAGTGTCAACAGCCATTGAGCCATCTGTTCCAGAAGTGCAACAGGCCTTGGCCCTTGGCAAATCCATCAAAAAAAGAAGTGAAATCCTAGCTGAAATTGTTTTGCAAAAAAAGTCCATCGCCATTGGAGGTACATCAGGGAAGAGTACTACAACGGCAATGCTGTTTGAAATCCTCGATCATGCGGGATTGAAACCTTCTGTTATCGGAGGCGCGGGACTCACACGGTTGATCAAGCAGGGAAAGATCGGGAACGCGGCGTATGGTGAAGGTGAATGGTTGGTGATTGAAGCAGATGAAAGCGATGGGTCCATTGTGCAATATCATCCTGAAATAGGGGTCTTGCTGAATGTTGACAAGGATCATCAAGATCTGGATGCATTGATGGATTTATTCAAGACATTTAAAGATCATTCCAACAAATTCATTGTAAACAAATCTCATCCGCTCGCTGCATCACTTTCTTCTAGCGATGAAAATGATTTTGATGTTGAAGAGATTGCCGTTTCAACTATTCATGCAGATCATTATACACAAGACGGTCCAGCCATTCAGTTCAAAGTTGGCCAGATCGATTTTTCAATACATACTCCCGGCAAGCACAATATGGAAAATGCTTTGGCGGCGATTGCTGCAGCGCATGCAGTTGGCGTTGATTTGCAAACTGCGGCTGATGCATTGAAAGGGTATGAGGGTATTTACAGGAGGCATCAAGTATTGGGCGTCAAGAAAGGCATTACGGTGATAGATGATTTCGCACACAATCCAGTAAAATGTGCAAGATCAATAGAAGCTTGTCAGCCTTTCTCTGAAAAACTAATAGCATGGTTTCAACCCCACGGTTACGGTCCCACGCGCTTTTTGCGCCATGATTTTGTCGACGAAATCGCAAAAATCCTTCGTCCCCAGGATGAAATCTGGATGAGCGAGATTTATTATGCCGGGGGCACTGCGGTAAAAGATATTTCTGCAAACGATCTGATCCAGGATCTAAAAAACAGAGGTGTACATGCCTATTTTGTTGAAGATAGAAATCACTTGATACCCGCCATGCGTCAACATTTTACCGCATCCACCACTTTGCTCCTCATGGGAGCGCGCGACCCCAGTCTGGGGAGTTTTGCACATTCTGTTTTTGAGTTGATTTAATCGTTGATTTTCACTAATTTACTGCTTCTTTAAAATTTTTATAAACGATTCATCATGCCGGATTTTGAAATCAAGAAACAGCCAAAAGAATACGATGTAGTTATTGTTGGATCAGGTGCCGGAGGCGGTATGTCAGCATACATACTCGCCAATCAGGGTTTAAAAGTTTGTTTGCTCGAAGCGGGTCCTGAGTACGATCCAGCTAAAAATATCACACAATTGAAAAACCCATGGGAATCGCCCCGTCGCGGTGCAAGTACCAAGTTCAGACCTTTTGGTGATTTTGATGCCAGCTATTGGGGTTGGGAAATCGAGGGTGAACCTTATACCAAGGCTGCCGGAACGCAGTGGGATTGGTGGAGAGCGAGAATGGTGGGAGGAAGAACCAATCACTGGGGAAGAATTTCTCTCCGTTTCGGACCGAAGGATTTTAAAAGAAGAAGCATCGACGGACTCGGTGACGATTGGCCGATTGGTTATGAAGACATCAAGCCTTATTATGATCGCATCGATAAATTGATTGGAGTTTTTGGAACCAACGAGGGACTCGAAAATGATCCTGACGGATTTTTCCTTCCTCCTCCGAAACCAAGGTTGCATGAAATGTTTATCAAAAATGCAGCACAAAAAGTGGGTGTTCCTGTCATTCCATCACGCTTGTCCATCCTCACCAAAAAAATCAATGATGACCGCGGGCAATGTTTTTATTGTGCGCAGTGTAATAGAGGGTGTCAGGTATATGGTGACTTCTCATCTTCATCGGTTCTGGTTCGACCTGCATTGAAAACAGGCAATGTCGATTTGATCACAGGTGCCATGGCGAGAGAGGTGTTGACAAACAGCGAGGGACAAGCAACGGGTATTTCATATGTAAGCAAAATGGATTTGCAGGAATATGAAGTAAGAGGAAAAGTTGTAGTGCTTGCAGCAAGTGCTTGCGAATCTTCCAGGTTGTTGTTGAATTCAAAATCAACCCGTCATCCAAATGGATTGGCTAACAGCAGCAATGTGGTTGGAAAATACTTGCATGATTCAACAGGTGCAGCAATGGGTGGAATTCTTCCCCAACTGTTTGGAAGGAAGCGTTACAATGAAGATGGCGTGGGCGGAATGCACGTATATTCACCATGGTGGGGTGACAACAAGAAATTAGATTTCCCGAGAGGTTATCATATTGAATATTGGGGTGGTATGAGCCAGCCTGCTTATGGATTTGGTTTTGGAATGGAGGGGTTGAATGGAAAGTATCCTGTCAATGGAAAACAAAAAGAAGCAGGTGGATATGGTGCTTCTCTGAAAGAGGACTATCGTTATTTCTATGGTGCAGGCGTAGGTATGGCGGGAAGAGGTGAGTCCATTGCATTGGAGTCCAACTATTGTGAAATCGATCCAAATGTGGTTGATAAATATGGTATTCCTGTTTTGCGTTTCAATGTGAAGTACACTGATTATGAGGTGAAACAGGCCAAGCACATGAAAGAAACATTCAAAGAGATCATGCATTCAATGGGTGCAGTGATTACATGGGGAGATGATGGCGCTGAGAACAATTATGGATTGGAATCGCCAGGAAAGATCATTCATGAAGCAGGAACAGTCCGCATGGGCAATGATGCAAAGCGCTCTGCACTCAACAAATACAATCAGGCGCATGATTGTAAAAACTTGTTTGTAGTGGATGGAGGTGCGTTTGTATCTCAGGCTGATAAAAATATCACCTGGACCATCCTGGCACTCTCTATGAGAGCATCTGAATACATTGTTGATCAACTGAAAAAACAGAACATTTAATAAGTTAACTGTTGACAGTTAACCGTTAACAGTTAACCGTCAACAGTTAACCGTCAACAGTCAACCACCAACTAACAACTTAAAACTAACAACTCATTCAAATGGATAGGAGAAAATCACTCAAAGCCCTTGCAGTCGGAACCATCAGTGGTGCTGTTTTGCTGGATGCATGCAAACCAGGTGATAAAAAAGATGCTGCCAACAAATCACTTGCAGATGGATTCACGCTGGATCGTCAGCCTGAAGAATTGGCGCAGTATGATAAAGTAACTGCTGAAACGTTTTTCAACAAGCATGAAATGTCAACCATTGCCGTGTTGGCCGACATCATCATTCCAAAAGACGAGGTGAGTGGAAGCGCAACGGACGCGAAGGTTCCTGATTTCATCGAATTCATCGTGAAGGATATGCCACAGCATCAAACGCCCATGAGAGGGGGTTTGAGGTGGTTGGATTTACATGCTTACAAGAAAAAGGGAAAATCATTTGTTGACCTCGATGAAAAATCTCGCATTGAGATTGTGGACGAGATTGCCTATCCTCAAAAGGCAGCTCCGGAAGTAGCGCAAGGCGTGGCTTTTTTCAATTTGATGCGGAATCTTACAGCAACCGGTTTTTATACTTCCAAGATAGGAGTGGAGGATATTGGCTACAAGGGCAATCAGCCCAATCAGTGGAATGGTGTGCCGGATGATGTGTTAAAGCAATATGGTGTTGCTTACACTGAAAAAGAAAACAAAGAATGCGTTAAGTACGAATAATTCACATGTAAAAAACGATTGTTATGTCAAATAAAAATTATCAAAGAAGAAAGTTTATCAAAAATGGAGCGATGGGAATGGCTGCATTCACCATTGTTCCACGTCACGTTATTGGTAAGGGATATGTTGCGCCTAGCGACAAATTGAGAATTGCCGGAATCGGTGCTGGTGGAAAGGGGCAGAGCGACCTGGCTGAATTTGCAAAGAGTCCAAATGTTGATATTGTTGCGTTGGTCGATGTGGATGATCGTGCATCAGCAAAATCACGGCAGTCATTTCCCAAAGCAAATTACTACCATGATTTCAGGGAGATGCTGGAAAAAGAAAAGAACAACATCGATGCATGTTCAATTTCAACACCAGACAATACACATGCCGTTGCAACCATTGCAGCCATGCAATTGGGGAAACACGTATACACGCAGAAGCCGCTCACACATGACATTTATGAAGCACGTGTGTTGACAGAGGCAGCAAAAAAATACAAGGTTGTTACGCAAATGGGTAACCAGGGAGGATCTGGAAATGGTGTGAGAAGAACACAGGAATTGATTGCTGCTGGATTGATCGGTGAGGTGACCGATGTACAATGCTGGACCAACAGACCGGTATGGCCGCAGGGCATTCCTACACCGTCTGGAAAGTTTGATATCCCAAAAGAATTGAATTGGGATCTCTGGATTGGTCCCGCTAAAATGATTGATTACAACCCCGCATACCTGCCTTTCAATTGGCGTGGATGGTGGGCTTTCGGAACGGGTTCTTTGGGTGACATGGCCTGTCACATCATGGATCCGGTGTTCCGTTGTCTGCCGATTTTGTATCCATCCAGTGTGGAATGTTCTGTTGCACAGATCTGGAAGGATATGTGGGATGATACAACGAATACCGACGCTTGCCCACCTTCAACCATCATTCATCTGACATACCCAAGAACAGATGGAAAGAAGGGAGACATCAAAGTTTCATGGTACGACGGTGGTCTGTTCCCTCAGCGTCCGGATGAATTGTTACCTGAGGAAGCATTTGGCAACTGGGATGGTGGAGTGTTGTTCATCGGAACCAAGGGAAAACTATTGGCTGACTGCTACGGTGCGAATCCGAGGTTGTTGCCAACAAAGAAAATGCAGGAAGTCACCCTTCCGAAAGAAACATTGCAAAGGGTCCCTGAAGGGCATTACTTGCAATGGGTAAATGCATGTATTGCAGGATACGGAAAAGGGAGGACCAGTTCTCCATTTGAATTTGCCGGTCCATTCACCGAAAGTATTTTGATTGGAAATCTGGCTATCAGAAGCTGGATGATGAAGAATCCAAATCTGAAAGGTTGGGAAGACAAATACCTCGGACGCAAGAAGTTATTGTGGGATGCACAGAACATGCGCATCACCAACTTTGAGCCTGCGAATCAGTATGTGAAGAGGGAGTATAGAGAGGGGTGGAAGTTAGAATTGTAAAAGAGTTTCAGGTTTTAAGTTGTAAGTTATAAGTTGTAGGTTAATGGTTGGCACCTAAGGTATTTACCCATGACTTACAACTTATAACCTATAACTTACAACTGATAACTTCCAACTGTTTGGTAAATTAAAATTTTTACGATCTTTGCAGCATCAAAATTCAGAACGATGGACAAAAGAATAAATACGCTGATTTTCCTCTATGTGATTTATTTCTTGATTGCTGTTAGCATGATGTTGTTTGTACCCGTACAACAGTTCTTCACAGCTTTTCTTTTTGGAGCCACCGGTGTTTTGATTTTCCTGATGTTCTTCACCCTTTGGTTGTTGAAGAGAGATTATTAAAGAGATTTCAGTTGCCAGTTACCTGTTGCCGGTTGTCAGTTGACAGTTATCGATTTACTTACTACTAACAACATACAACTGTTAACAGTCAACTGTCAACCGTCAACAGCCCTCAGTCTCTCACCCTGAATACAAAAACCACCGTTCCCACCTCCTCATCAGCAGCATCCGTATTGGTCGAGAATTTGAGCAATTTGGCTTTTTGCAGTGCAATGTTTTTGATGCTTGAGTTTGCTGTTGTTGTTCCTCTTGGTTGAATATTGGCACCGATCACATTTCCATTGGGATCGACACGGACGTCCACAGCGACTTTCGCATTTTCGTTGAATTCATCTGTAAAAGATGGAAATCGGCTGATCTTCCTGCCTTGTAAGCCCCTGACGATGGACAAACCACCTGATCCAATTCCATCACCCTTGTCTCCCGTGCCCTGCCTACCGGCAGGCAGGCCTTGTCCCTGACCAATCCCTTGCCCTCCGTCAACTGTTCCTTGTCCCTGACCAGTTCCTTGTCCCTCTTTATTTGTCCCTACTCCCTTATAAAGGTATTTCGGAGCAGGCGGTGGAGCTGTCGGAGTCTCAATTGGTGTTGCTGTTATTTTTGATTCAACAGTTGGTTTTTTTGGAGCAACAGACCCTTTTATTGATGTTTTTTTTGCCAATGCAGGTGCTTCCTTGTCAACATCACTGGTAGCCACTTCCTTTTCTGCAGTTGTTGATGAAATGATTTCTTCTGGTGTTGTTGGTTGAGATGCGCTTGCACCCTGACTTTCTCCGCTGCTTCCCTCAGGTGCATCACCCAATTCAACTTCAATGTCTTCCATCTGTTTGGGCGTATCATGCACCGGCGGTGCCCATGAAACGAAGAAGAACAGTAAACAAAGCACAGTCAAAACCAATAAGGTGTAGGAGGCTGCTTTAATGTTCTTGTTGTTTTTTTGCATGGAGGAGTTGTAGTTGTTGTAGTTGTTGTAGTTGTTGTAGTTGTTGTAAGGTTATTATAT
>JBEGMC010000094.1:0-3093 GCA_041183265.1 Bacteroidota bacterium | reverse complement strand
CAAATCCTCCAATAAATCAAGTTTCAGCATATTGGCTCCATCACTCAATGCGTTGGAAGGATCCGGATGTGTCTCAATGAATACACCATCAGCTCCTGTTGCAATGGCTGCTTTTGCAATGGTAGAGATCATTGTTGGATTTCCTCCGGTAACGCCCGATGATTGATTGGGTTGCTGAAGGGAATGTGTGCAATCAACCACCACCGGAACACCGTGTGACTGCATGATGGGAATATTTCTGTAATCTACGATGAGATCCTGGTACCCGAAAGTGGTACCTCTTTCCGTCAGCATCGCTTTTTGGTTTCCTGTTTTTCTCACTTTGTCAACTGCAAATCTCATTGCTTCCCCGCTTACAAATTGTCCCTTTTTGATGTTGACAATTTTTCCGGTATCACCAGCTGCATGCAACAGATCGGATTGTCTGCAGAGAAAGGCTGGAATTTGAAGGATGTCGACATATGCTGCAGCTTTGGATGCCTCATCTGCGGAATGTACATCGGTGGTGACGGGTAATTGAAATTGTTTTCCTGTTTGCTTTAGCAATGTGAGTGCTTCCACATCACCAATCCCTGAAAAAGAATCTGCACTGGTTCGATTTGCTTTTCTGTAAGACCCCTTGAATACAAGGGGGATGCCCAGTTGTTTGCAAAGCGTGGCTACTTTGGTTGCAACGGTCTCCAAAAGCGCCTGATTTTCAACCACACAAGGACCAGCAATCAGAAAAAAAGAGTTTCTGTCATAGTCCTGCTCACGGAACAGTTCGGCCAAAAAATTTTGCATGTCGCAAAGATAAGAGGCCCTTAATAACTAAGTTTGCGAAATAAGATTGTTTCATGAAAAAAGAGAAAATCCTGGTCATTGGAGCATGCGGACAAATTGGCGTTGAACTTACCCTGGCATTGCGGAAAATATACGGGGGCTCCAATGTTGTTGCATCTGACCTGAGAGAGGAAAATGATTTGCTCAAAGGAACAGGTCCCTATGTGAGCATCGATGTGATGAACAAAGAGATGTTGCATGTGCAGGTGATCAGACAAAACATCACCCAGGTTTATCTATTGGCAGCCATCCTCTCTGCAACAGGTGAAAAGAATCCGCCACTTGCATGGCATTTGAATACACAATCTCTGCTGAATGTGCTTGATATTGCCAAAGAGGAAAAATTATCAAAGGTCTATTGGCCGAGCAGCATTGCAGTATTCGGACCAACATCACCGAAGGATAATTGTCCACAGCAAACCATCATCGAACCGACAACAGTTTATGGCATCAGCAAGTACGCGGGAGAATTCTGGTGCAACTATTTCTATCACCGTTATGGAGTGGATGTGAGAAGCATCAGGTACCCGGGACTCATCAGCTATAAATCTGCACCGGGTGGGGGAACCACTGATTATGCTGTAGAAATATTCCACGAGGCAAAAGAAAAAAAGAAATACACTTCTTTTCTGGAGGCTGGAACGAAACTGCCCATGATGTACATGCCAGATGCAATCAGGGCAACCATCGAATTGATGGAAGCGCCGGCAGAGAAAATATCAGTGAGAACCTCCTACAACCTCGCTGCGATGAGTTTTTCCCCAGAGGAAATTGCTGGATCCATACAGAAAGTAATTCCCGGATTCCAGATCAACTACAAGCCAGATTACAGGCAACAAATTGCCAACAGCTGGCCGCAAAGCATTGATGATACAACAGCACGTGCAGATTGGGGATGGAAGCATGAATATGATTTAGACAAGATGACCCAAGACATGCTGCAAAATATATGAACATGAAAAATTTGATACTTCTTTTTATTGTCACCGGATGTTTTTTGGACGCATCCTCTCAGACCATATCCAATCAATTGAGGGCCCAGATCATTCGTGCAGATGGACGTCATGTGGTATTCAATATCGATGAAAAGAAAAATGGACAACAACTTGAATGGGTTATTAAAAATGCGGATGAACGTATCCTTGTAAAGGATTTCCGCCAAACCAAAGATTCTTTGCTGGTTGCCATGCCATTTTTTGGCGCTGAACTTTTTTTGAAAAAAACTGCATCTGGATTTACCGGTCAATGGAAAAAAGCCGGATCAAAAGGAGATGTTTTCATGCCGATTGAAATCAAAAAAGCTGCACATCGTTACCAATTTCCTGCATCTTCCAGAAAGATCAACCTGACGGGAAGGTGGCGTGCCTCCTTTGTCAATGCAGAGGGCAAGCAGTCAGATGCCATTGCAGAGCTCAAACAGTCGGGCAGCAAATTAACCGGAAGTATTCTCACTACAACAGGCGATTACAGATTTTTAGAAGGTGTTGCCAATGGTGATTCACTGGTAATGTCGACTTTTGACGGTACACATGCATTCTATTTCTCTGCTGCTATTAGCAAAGAGGGGACATTGGTGAATGGAGTTTTTGCAAGTGGAGCTACATCCCTCGAAACATGGAATGCAACAAGAGATGCCAACATAGAACTCGATGAAACAAATGTCCTGATGCGTGTGAAAGAACCTGCTCAGCCATTGAATTTCAGTTTTCCTGATCTGGATGGTAAAATGGTCTCGATAAATGATCTGCGCTTCAAAAACAAAGTAGTAGTGATTCAAATCATGGGATCCTGGTGTCCTAATTGCATGGATGAAACAGCATTCCTAAGCAAATACTACAACGAGCATCCCTCCATGGGAGTGGAGGTCATCGGACTCGCTTATGAGTACTCAACTGATTTTGAAAAAGCGAGAACAAGCCTGATGCGGTTTAAAAATAAATTCAACGTTCAGTATCCCATGCTCATCACTGGTGTTACATCCAATGATCCGTTGCGGACTGAAAAAACGCTTCCTCAGATGACTTCCATCAGGGCATTCCCGTCCATGATCATCCTGGGCAAGGATGGACAGGTTAAAAAAACACATGCGGGATATTCGGGTCCGGCTACAGGTGTTCATCATGAAAAATTCAAACATGAATTTGATGAGCTCATCAAAAAGTTGGTGAAAGAATAATGACTGTTATTGAATCAAAGCAATAATTGCTTTCAGGTATTTTGCATCTATTTCATCAAAACTGTTGTATTGTTCGCTGTCAACATCCAATACAC
>JBEGMC010000093.1:0-2683 GCA_041183265.1 Bacteroidota bacterium | reverse complement strand
TGGCGGTTAACAGTTAACTGTTGGAATTCAGCTGTTTAAGGTTCAATAATGCATGAAACGGCAAACATGATAATTGTCATGACGCATATAATATTATAAATTTAATTTCACAACCGTCAACTGTTAACGGTTAACTGTTGACCGACAACTCAAAACCCAAAACTCAAATGGCCTCTCAAGAAAACTACGGTGATTTCTACAAAGAGAACAAAAAACTGGTTGCCGATTATATCGACACCAGAATTGAATTGCTGAAATTGGGTGCTATCAAAATCACAGCAAAAACACTGAGCGCCCTTTTGCTCATTGCACTGATCAGTTTCATGGTATTGTTCTTTGCATTGTTTCTGGTCATAGCTTTTTCATGGTTCATGGCCGATCAGTTGGGCAGTGCAAGCCTGGGATTTCTTTGCGGAGGCGGTGTATTTCTATTGATCATCATGGTATCGGTGATATTCAGAAGGGTTTTGTTCCTGAATCCACTGATAAGGATTTTCATTCATATTGCTACCGATGATGATGGATTTGAAGAAGAAACTGATGAATACTGACACAATGAAAAAGCCAATCAAAAACATTCATGCGCTCAATAAAAGGATCAGTGACCTTAAGATCAAACAACTGATGCTTGAAAACAAAATGGATCATAATTTCCAGCACTTGCGGGAGAATTTTCTGGGCATGGGACTCAATTCAATTTTTGGTAAATGGACACGCGCCAGCAGCTTCTGGACAGAAATCGTTACCCATGTGATGGAAAGCGAGAAACTACAACAAGCCGTTAAAAATTTTGTCAACAAGATAACAGACAAGATTGGCGATGCCCTTAAATAATCAATAATACTACCTTTACATCATGTTCTTAAAGTACTTATTGCTGGGCTTCTTGTTTTATTTTCTTTTCAAATTCATATTTGATTTTGTCATCCCCGTTGCCAAAACAACCCGGCAGGTGAAAAAACAATTTGATGCGGTCAGAGAACAGCAGCAGCAGTTTTATCAAAAACACCAAGAGCCACCTCCAGCACCCAAGCAATCACCCATGTCCAATCAAGATGATTATATAGAATTCGAAGAAGTAAAATAAGCATTGTCTACTTCATCAGCAACGCTACTGCCTCTTCATCTTTATACTCCTTTGCCAAATCCAACAACTGCATTTTCAATGACGTTATGAGTTGCTTGGATGCAGTTTCAATGATATTGTGCATCTCTGTCGGATCTGACTTGATGTCAAACAGTTCCCAGCGTTCAATTGGTCCATAGAATCTGATCAGCTTATACTGTGCTGTTCTGATGCCTATATGAGGAGCTACCCGATGGGGTTCGGGGTATTCGTAATAATGATAATACATGGACTTGCGCCAATCTTTTACAGGTTGGAGATTGCTGACAAGATTTTTGAAACTCTTTCCCTGCATGTCTTGCGGCACTTTCGCACCAGCATAATCAATCAGGGTCGGAGCAAAATCAATATTGACAATCATTTGATCGACTTTGCTTCCAGGTTGAATCTTTCCGGGATATTTCATTACAAAAGGAGTCCGCAGACTCTCTTCATACATGAATCGTTTATCGAACCATCCGTGTTCACCCATGTAAAATCCCTGATCAGATGTATAGATGACGATGGTGTTGGAAGCGAGTCCGGTTGAATCCAAGTAATCAAGGATCCTCCCAATATTTCTATCCATTGATCTCGCAGTAGCAAGATAATCACGCAAATAACGCTGGTATTTCCATTTTACCACCTCAATGCTGTCATACTTGATTTTTTCGTATGACTGTTGCGCTCTTTCGTAATAGTCCCTGTATGCTTTTTTTTGCTCATCGCTCATCCTGCCAAACATGCCTCTTTTGTTGTAATCAACACCTATTTTCAAATCATCATGCATCAACATGGTTTTGGAAATGGTCATGTCCTGATTGGCTGCTGCCTGGCGTTTGTCATAGGCATCAAAAAAATTATCTGGGAAAGGAAATTCAAGGTTTTCAAACTCTGCCAGGTCTTTTGGATCGGGCATCCAATTGCGGTGAGTCGCTTTTTCACCAACGACCAGAAAAAATGGTTTTTGTTGATCTCTTTTGTTCAACCAATCCAACGAAAAATCACTGATCAAATCAGTTACATACCCCTTGTATCTCATGGTATCTTTGTTCATACCAATGAAATCAGGCTGAAAATAATTTCCCTGATCAGGCAACACTTTCCAATAATCAAATCCATTGGGCAAGGTCTGCAAATGCCATTTACCAATCCATGCTGTCTGATAATTTTTCAGTGCCAATATTTTTTGAATCTGTTGTTGATCAGGATTGAAAAAACGGTTAGGACCATTGTCTTTGAGTCCATTTACATGGCTGTATTTTCCTGTTAGCAATACTGCCCTGCTGGGAGCACAAATGGAATTGGTGACAAACACATTGCTGAATATTGCACCCTCACGTGCGATGCGGTCAATATTAGGAGTTTGCATCAGTTTGCTTCCATAAGCGCTGATGGTTTGCTGCGTATGGTCGTCGGAAAAGATGACAAGTATATTGGGCTGTTGCGCATGCAGCTGTACCGATGCGAGCAATACCAGAAGGAGAGATGGAATGATTTTCATAAAGAAACATCCCGCATTTACTGCGGGATGATGATTTATTTTGCTGGTGTGATAACGATGTTGCGGTATTCAAC
>JBEGMC010000092.1:0-16685 GCA_041183265.1 Bacteroidota bacterium | reverse complement strand
AGATTGCACTTTTTCAACAAGCTCTTTTTCAGCCTTCCATTTGGACTTCAGTGTATCCCTTTCAACAGCAAGATTGGCGATTTCTGTATTGAGCTCTTTCAATTTTATTTCATCGTCTTCTCGCTTGATGGCCTCTCGTTCAATTTCAAGCTGGCGGATCTGGCGTTCAAGCTTATCCAATTCCTCAGGCATTGAGTTCATTTCGAGTCGCAATTTTGCTGCACTCTCATCGATGAGGTCAATGGCTTTGTCGGGAAGAAATCGATCGGTGATGTAACGCTGTGACAATTCAACTGCTGCAATGATGGCTTCATCTTTGATGCGAACATGATGATGAGTTTCGTATCTGTCTTTGAGTCCGCGCAAAATGGAAATCGCATCCTCCACACCCGGTTCTTCAATCATTACTTTTTGAAACCTTCTCTCAAGGGCTTTGTCCTTTTCAAAATATTTCTGATACTCATTGAGCGTGGTTGCACCGATGGCCCTCAATTCTCCTCTGGCCAGTGCCGGCTTCAATATATTGGCGGCGTCCATTGCTCCCTCTCCGCCACCGGCTCCGACCAATGTATGTATTTCATCGATAAAGAGGATGATTTCACCATCACTGGTTGAGACCTCTTTGACAACACCTTTCAAGCGCTCTTCGAATTCACCCTTGTACTTGGCTCCTGCGATGAGCAATCCCATATCCAGTGCATAAATAAGTTTATTTTTCAGGTTTTCAGGTACATCCCCATTGACGATGCGCATGGCCAAACCTTCTGCGATGGCAGTCTTACCAACCCCAGGTTCTCCAACGAGAATGGGATTGTTTTTTGATCTTCTTGTCAGAATATGAAGTGTTCTGCGAATTTCCTCATCCCGTCCAATCACAGGATCCAATTTTCCCTGTCTTGCCATTTCAATCAGGTTCTTCGCGTATTTATTGAGCGCATTGAATTGTGTTTCCTGTGTTTGGCTTTTGACCGACTCCCCTTTTCTCAGTTCTTTGATAGAGAGCATTAATCCATTTTCAGTAAGTCCGGCTTCTTTCAGCATCCTCGCCGCAGCATCACTTCCTCCTGCCATGGCCATCAGTATGTGTTCAGGTGTAACAAACTCATCATTGAATTTGCTCAACAAAGAACCCGCTTTTAAAAAAACCGTATTGGCATCTCTGCTGAGTGATTGAGCAGGTTCTCCAGAAGTTTTGGGAAGCTTCTTGATAGCCTCATCCAACTTGCTGTTCAATACCTGAATCGACACGTTGTTTTTCTTGAGCAGATACTCAACGGGAGAATTCTTTTGTTCGAGCATCGCTTTCAATACATGTTCTGCTTCGATGGTAGGATTACCTGCATTGAAAGCAGCCTGTTGGGCAGACTGAACAATTTCGGAGGCCTGTATGGTAAAGTTGCTTAAATTCATACCGGATAGTTTTTATAATTTGCGCAAATCACTCACCAATTCCCAAAACAGGAAAATATGTCAGCGAAAATCAACATAACATGTCGCAAATGCAGTCTGGCTCTGATTTTCATGCTATTTCTGCAGTCAATTGATGCGCAGGACTTCAACAACCTGCAAACAATATTAAAAAGCAATGCCAAAAACCTGGGCAAGCAATACACGGTTGTGGTGCAAAAAGGAGGAAAAAATATTTTTCTCGCCGAAACAGATGAACTCAAATTAAAAGTACCCACACCGATCGGACATGCGAGTGCATGGATCAGTGCTGCTTTGGTCATGACCTTTGTCGATCAAAACAAATTGAGTTTGGATGATCCAATCGCAAAATACCTTCCTGATTTCAAAAAAAATATGAAGGGATACATCACAGTGAAGCATTGTCTTACCCAAACAACCGGACTCGATGGGGATGCAGGCGGAGTAATGAAGGCTGCCTCTAAAAATAAATTTTTAACCCTGGAAGAAGAAGCTGCATTTTATGCTACCAAAAAATTGATAGTAGACAATCCGGGTGATGCGTTTTCTTACAGCAGTGTTGGACTCAATATCTTGGGAAGGGTGCTGGAAGTAATCAGTAAAAAATCATTCGACCGTTTGGCGGCTGAAAGAATATTCAGGCCACTGGGTATGAGAACCGCTTCTTTCTTCAACGAAGATGGCAATGCACCCAATCCCACATCAGGAGCATCCTGCTCGGCGTTTGATTATTTGAACTTTATGCAAATGTTCGCAAACAAGGGTATGTTCATGGGCAAAAGAGTGATGTCTGAAAACGCGATTCAAACATTGCTGACCATTCAATATCCAGATCAAAGAATCAGATACAGTCCGGAGGGAGCCAATGGAAGCAAGTATGCCATGGGAAGCTGGGTGCAGGAAATCAATGATGATGGGAAAGGAAATATTTATTCCGCATGGGGTCCGACGGGTGCAACTGCCTGGGTAAATCTTAAAAGCAACTATTTCGCTGCGATCTTTTCAAGTGAATTGCAAAACGGACAACGTCTGCAGCTCATCCAACAATTGAGACAACTGATAGATGAGCAATTTGAGTGATCCATTACCATGATAGCATCCACCAGAGAGAAATCATTGTTCGTAAAAGAAATGGCATTGAAGCATGGCTTTGACCAATGCGGCATTGCAAAAGCTGCTCCATTGGATGAGGATGCAAGAAGACTGGAAAAATGGCTTCAGCATGGCTATCACGGGGAGATGCATTACATGAGCAATCATTTTGAACTGAGGGTTGATCCGACAAAATTGGTGCCCGGCGCAAAGTCAGTTGTCACCTTGTTATACAATTATTTTCCTGAAGAAACACAATCGCCCAATGTACCAAAAATTGCGAAATATGCATACGGCGAGGATTATCACCTTGTTATCAGAGAAAAGTTGAAAATTTTTCTGCAGTCCATCAGAGAGCAATTGGGCAACGTAGAAGGAAGAGGATTTGTTGATTCCGCCCCGGTATTGGAGAGAAGTTGGGCTCAAAAAAGCGGATTGGGTTGGATTGGAAAAAATGGGAATCTCATCAATAAAAAAATGGGCTCATTCTTTTTCATTGCCACATTGATCACTGACCTTGAACTTGAGCCAGATATGCCTCATGTAAAAGATTATTGTGGCACATGCAGCAAATGTGTGGACGCATGTCCAACGGAAGCCATCTTGATCAACAAAACCATTGATGCCAGTAAATGCATTTCATATTTTACAATTGAATTGAAATCGAAGGATCTGCCTGAAGATGTATCCTCCAAGAGTGAGAACTGGATTTTTGGTTGTGATATTTGTCAGGATGTTTGTCCCTGGAACCGCTTTTCAAGACCCCATCAACATCCCGAACTTGAACCGCTTGGTGAGCTGATGCAATTTGAAATTGATGATTGGATCCATTTGAATGAAGAAAGATTCAAAACCATTTTCAAACGTTCACCGCTGAAAAGAAGCGGATTTGATGGCATCAAAAGAAATCTGCGTCTGTATCAAATGTGATGCATCACTCCCACTTGAATACCTTGATGGCAATGGCATAGACAACAATTCCCCAAATAAGCAAAACTTGGAGTTGGGGGATACAATCATACAAGTGTGCTCCCTCAAATGCTACGTTGCGCATGGCTTGGTTCAAATGTGTCAATGGAAGCAAATTACACAGAGGTTGCAGCCAGGAAGGAAAATTTTCAACAGGGAAGAAAGTCCCGGCCAACAAAAACTGAGGAAGTGTTACAATGTTGGCAAAGGGAGGAATGGTACTCTCACTTTTTGCCACGCCGCTTACCACAAATCCGAATCCCATGAAGATGATCAGCCCAACGAGACTCAATGCAATCAACTCAATAAAAGTAATCCAGCCATTGACCAACGTAAAATTGAAAGCAAAATGTCCAAACAGGAGAATAACCACCGCTGTGATCATTTGAAAAACTATTCTACCCAATCCCTCACCCAGCACGATGTAAGTCCGTTTGATCGGAGTTGCAAAAAATCTTTTCAAGACCAATGCCTGACGAAGATTGAAGAAGATAAATGCAACACCGAAGACACCTGCACTCAAGAGAGAGAACCCAAGCTGACCCGGTAAGATGAAATCAATGGTGCGGTATATTCTACCGGGAATGGTTTGTTTGGTTACCAAAGCATACGTCTCCTGATTGGGCACATGCTGCTTGTTCAACTCAGCAATGGATTGTTGAACGACAGACTGCAGGAGTCCGATTTTATCTGCAGCAGCAGATGAACTGATTAGTTCAATGCTGTACCTGGGAAGTTGTTGCTGAGGAAGTTCATTGATTTTTACAATCGCTGTAATATGTCCCTTGGAAAGTTCATCCAATGCTTTTTCCCTGGTTTCGACGATGATCTTCAGGTTCTTTTTTTCAATGATTGACTTGTACAGATCATTGTTGTTGGATGAGGCAGGGTCAAAAACAATTTTAATAACCGGCGAACTGGAACTCAGAAATCCAAAAACAAGGATGAAAATGATAGGAAACAGAAAACTAAAGATAACAGCAGAGGGACTTCTAAATATTGAAGTAAGACTGGCTTTTGAAATGGCCAGCATGGCCTTCCACTGATTGTATTGCATACTTGAAATTAGTGAATTGAAAACTCAAATGGGAGCCTGGCTTTTATCTCTCCAGTTTCTGATTTGATTTGTTTGATGCGCTGCATCAGTTTGTAATTGTCCACACCCAGCTCAGCCTCCAGCTTGCTTGAGCTGAACTCCCTGGAATATTGGTTGATGAAGTATTCAATCACAGATTCAGGCTCAGGATATTTTTTCAGTTTATATTCTTTGATACCGGATGTTTTTGCAGCATACCTGATTGCATCCTCTAAACCACCGATAGAGTCAACCAACCCAATGCCCAATGCCCTTGCGCCCGTCCATACCCTTCCCTGAGCAATGCTGTCAACATCCGCCAATTTCATTTTTCGTCCTTCTGCCACCCTTCCCAGGAAATCCTGGTATGTATGGTTTACCTCTTGTTGGATGATGCGTTTCTCGCCTTCCGTCATGGGTCTCGTTACCGAGGGCGCATCGGCATATGGTGAGGTGCTGATGCGATCAAATGTGATGCCCAGCTTGTTTTTGAAAAATCCGGAGAAATCCGGCACAATGGAAAAAACACCGATAGAGCCTGTAATGGTGTTGGTTTCTGCAAAAATCTTATCCGCATTGCAAGCAATGTAATATCCTCCGCTTGCTGCAACATTGCCCATGGAGACAATGACTTTCTTACCTGCTTTTTTATTCAGTTCAATTTCTCTCCAGATGATTTCACTGGCAAAACTGCTTCCACCCGGAGAATTGATGCGCAGCACAATGGCTTTGACTGACTTATCCATGCGCAACTTCTTGAGCAATGCCAGGTAATCGTCAGAACCGATTTGATCGGGACTACCTTTGCCATAAACAATATCACCATCAGCAACCACCAATGCAATTTTATCTTTGTTGTAAGATGCATTCAATGAAACAGCTTTGGCATATTTGGCCAATGTGATGAAATTGATTTTATCATCCTCCTTGAGCTTCAATCTTGATTTTAAGATGGATTTGAATTCATCGTCGTACTTCACGCCGTCAATCAGTCCGTATTGCAAGGCATCCTGGGGACGCATCAACCTGTAATCATCTGCATAGGCCTTTAAACTGTCGGTTGATTTCTTTCTAGCATCTGCCGATTTTTTGAGCAGATCGCCATACATGTCATTCAGCCAAACAGATGTTTGTATTTTGTTGGCGGGAGACATTTCAGTTGTTCTGAATGGCTCGGTTGCACTTTTGAATTTTCCTGCGTAAAATATTTGGGGATTGATGTCGAGCTTGTCAATCAGGTTCTTGAAAAAAACATATTCGACCGACATGCCTTGCCATTCAAACATGCCTTTGGGATGACAATAAATCTTATCAGAAACAGAAACGAGTCCGTATGCTTTCTGTGTGATATAATCACCGTAAGCATAGATGAACTTCCCTGTATTCTTGAATTTAACAAGTGCCTTCCTCAATTCATCTGAATTGGCATAGCCATTGGCATTCCCTTTTGCCACGAGGTATATACCCTTGATAGCTGTATCAGTAGCTGCATGGTTAATCAACTGCAGCGATGTGAGAAAATCCGGATTTTGTTCATCTCCCGTTAATCCCTGCAAGGGATCCTCAGCGACCTGCTCCTTCAACTCCTGGGTCAAATCAATGACCAGCACAGCATTTGATTCCAGCTTGGGTTGCTCACTTGCAATGAAGGCACCTGCAATACCAAAAAACAGCAGGAATATGAGTCCAAAGAAAACAACCAACGCCAGCAGTGATGCAAAAAATGATTTGAAGAAATTTTTCAACGTAACTGATTTAGAAGTCAAAATTAAAGAACTTTGGCCGCCTTGGGGGAATAGATTGTATGAACAAAGTTTATTTATTGATAGGTGGTAATGTTGGTGACAGACAAGGGAATCTTGAGCAGGCCAGAAGGGAAATTGCTTTGTGCATTGGTGAAATCAGCAGGACTTCCTCCGTATACGAAACGGCTCCATGGGGAAATCAAGCACAGGATTCATTTTTGAATCAGGTGCTGGAAGTATTGTCTCCAATGGATCCTGATGCCATCCTGGAAACCACCCTTGCCATAGAGCAACGCATGGGCAGGATACGACAGGGTTTGAATCAGCCCAGAACCATTGATATTGACATTTTGTATTTCAACAATGAAACAATCAGGAAAGATGGATTGACAATCCCCCATCCACGGATAGCAGAGAGAAAATTCGTGCTCATTCCCATGAATGAATTGAATCCTGATTGGGTGGATCCCGCCCATCAACAATCCATCATTCAACTGTTGGATGCATGTCGTGATGAACTCGAGGTAAACAAACTCGATTCAATGTGAACAACAATAAAGCGTCAATAGCAAAAGCTTTGATAAGTTTGGATGCATGAAATACAGATTTATTGCCATAGAAGGAAATATTGGAGCAGGAAAAACAACCCTGGCTCATTTGCTGGCAAAGCATTTCAATGCCAGATTGATCCTGGAAGAATTTGCCGACAATCCTTTTTTATCGAAGTTTTATGAAAATCCCTCCCAGTACGCATTTCCGGTCGAGCTCTTTTTCATGGCAGAAAGGTACAAGCAACAAAAGGACTTGGTCAGTCAGCAGGACTTGTTTCAGACAACCACCATCTCTGACTACCTGTTTACCAAATGTTTATTGTTTGCAAAAGTAAATCTCCCGGAAGACGAGTTCAGGTTGTACCAGAGATTGTTTGAAATCACCCAACAGCAAATTCATCAGCCAGATATTTTGATTTACCTGCACTCCCCTGTTCAAAAGCTGCAGGAAAACATCAAAAAGCGCAACCGCGCATACGAGCAAAATATTCCCAACGATTATCTTTTCAATATTCAGGAAACGTATACGCATTATATCAAACAACACAATTACAAGACCCTCTATGTTGATGCTGCACAGGCAGATTTTCTGGGCAACGACAAACACCTTGAAGCCATCATTGCAGCACTGGAGAAAGATTATGAAATCGGACAACACCTGATTTCTCTCCCCTAGTCACACGAATACACGATCTTTGCATGCATGTTTGGCTTTCTTCGACATAAAAGCTTCGCAGCTTTGGCACATGCAGAGTTTAGTACTTACATCGTTGCGCGCTTTTTCTTCATCATGGTATTGACCATGCAGGCAACGCTGATCAGCTGGAAAGTGTTTGAAATCACGCAAGATCCATTCAGCATTGGATTGATTGGACTGGTTGAATTTGTACCTGCGGTGATCATGGCTTTGTACTCTGGATATATCATTGACAAGAGTGACAAAAAAAAATTATTGCATTTGAGCATTGCAGCCAATTTGTTGCTCACCATTCTGTTTGCCTACATCACCAGCAAACAGGCGTCCACTTATTTATCCCAACATGCAGTGCTGATCATCATTTACATCATAGCCTTCTGCACGGGCATTGCACGGGCATTCAGTGGTCCCACTTCTTTTGCATTGGTAAGCATGCTTGTGCCGAAAGAAAAAATACCCAATGCCATCAGCTGGCACAGCAGTTCCTGGCAGATTGCAGGCGTAGGCGGACCCGCATTGGGGGGATTGTTGTATGGATCAAAAGGCATCACTTTCACATTCACACTGATGATCATCATGATGACCATTGCTGTAATCATTCTATTCTTCATCGGACCAAAGCCTCCAGCAATCCAACTGAAAGGAGAACCCATGCTCAAAAGCATCAGAGAGGGATTCAAGTTCGTATGGAACACCAAAGAAATTTTGGGAGTCATCACACTTGACCTTTTTGCCGTTTTTTTTGGCGGTGCAACGGCATTGTTGCCCTATTTCTCTGATGTCATTCTCAAAACCGGAGCAGAAGGATTGGGCATCCTGAGAGCTGCACCAGGAATTGGTGCCATCATCGTCATGCTCATCATCAATTTCATACCCATGAAATCCAATCAGGGAAAATGGATGTTGCTCTGCGTAGCAGGGTTTGGATTGAGCATCATTGTTTTTGGAATATCAAGTTGGTTCTGGATTTCTTTTGGAGCATTGTTGATTTCCGGACTTTTGGATGGCATCAGCATCATCGTCAGATCAACGGTGCTTCAACTCAAAACACCTGAGCATATGAAAGGCAGGGTTTCAGCCCTGAACAGCATCTTCATCATTTCCTCCAATGAACTGGGTGCATTTGAAAGTGGATTTGCATCGAGAATCATGGGTGTTGTTCCCTCTGTCATTTTTGGAGGAGCCATGACCATTGGCATTGTGGTTTATACCTGGTTCAAACTGCCCGGTGTGCGCAAAATCAGCTATTGATTCACTTGACTTCCTGCATCAGCTTTTCAATCACATAGTAAGCAGCCGGACAAAAACCCGTGTTTTTCAATGTCAGTTGTGGACGCTTGACGAAAACATCTTCATCGGTGTAGGGGAACCTCCTGCAGTCAGAAGGACGATCATCGTAAATGGAACAATAATTGTCAGCGCCCAAAAAAGGACAGGGTTTGGTTTTTAAGACATAATCACCCTCCTCATCTATCTTTAAATAGGTTTCAATGAAAACACTCTCTTTTAATGAAAGAACCTTGCTGATGCGTTTGATATCGGGTGTTTTGAACCTGGGGGAATAATTTTTACAGCAATTCGCACATGTTAGGCAATCTACTTTTTCAAACGCCTCCTCATGAAGGGCCGGAAGCTCCCGAATGACCTTGTTTTTGTCGACCCGGGCCAGAAACTGTTTGTAGAGTTTTTGACGTTCGGATGACTTCTTTTCCCAGTTTTTTAACAATGCATCAGACATGGCTCAAAATTAATCCAAATCCCTCATGCTATGATTGTTTCACCAATTAATCCACATTCAATTATCAACTTGCACAAAGCATTCAATCAGTGCAGGGATTGAAGTAAATTTGCAGCTCAATTGACACTTACCTTAAACTCCCGGATACATGAATCTTATTGAGCAACAATCAAAAGAATTTCAATCAAGACATATCGGAACAAGTGAAGCAGAAATGAATGAGATGCTGCATCTCACCGGTGAAAAAAATCTTGATGAACTGGTTGATAAAACCATTCCATACAACATCAAAAATCAATCACCCATGCAGTTGCCTGCTCCCATGAGCGAGGCTGCTTATTTGCAGCACATCATGGAAGTTGGACAAAAAAATATTGTTGCGAAAAATTTTATTGGTCAGGGTTATTACGGCACCCATACACCGAGTGTAATTTTGAGAAATATTTTTGAAAATCCAGGTTGGTACACGCAATACACGCCCTATCAGGCTGAGATTGCACAGGGACGATTGGAAAGTCTGTTGAATTTCCAAACCATGGTTACAGATCTCACTGGTCTCCCCATAGCCAATGCATCATTGCTCGATGAGGCGACTGCTGCAGCAGAAGCAATGACCATGTTTTTCAATTTCTTGAATAAACAGGATCATATTGAAAGACCAAAGTTTTTTGTAGATGAAGAATGTTTTCCGCAAACATTGGATGTGCTGATCACAAGAGCTTTGCCAGTTGGTATTGAAATCGTGGTTGGAAAAGCAGCATCTGCTAACATAGACAGCAGTTACTTTGGTGCGCTCGTGCAGTATCCCAATAACATCGGTGGACTCGTAAACCACAAGGACTTCATTGACAAAGTTCATGCTGTTGGAGCATATGTAGTGATGACAACGGATTTGCTTGCACTGACACTGATTGCATCTCCAGGTGAATTGGGAGCAGATGTTGCATGCGGCTCTGCTCAAAGATTTGGCGTACCCCTTGGATATGGTGGTCCGCACGCTGCCTTTTTTGCAACAAAAGATGAATTCAAAAGAAATATTCCAGGGCGCATCATTGGTATCAGCATAGATGCACATGGCAACAGGGCATTGAGGATGGCACTTCAAACCAGAGAGCAACACATCAAAAGAGAAAAAGCCACATCCAATATATGTACTGCACAGGCGCTTCTTTCAAACATGGCAGCCATGTATGCAGTCTACCACGGTCCAACCGGATTGAAAAAAATTGCAACACGCACCTCCATGCTGGCGAAGACTGCAGCAGAGGCCATCAAGAGCAAAGGATTTCAACTTGCCTCTGAATCATTTTTTGACACGATTGCCGTGCGCACGAATGATGCAACGCGTATTTTTTCTGCAGCTGAAAAAAGAAATATCAACTTCAGAAAAATTTCCGCCGACACGATTGGCATTTCATTTGACGAGACTTCAACGCCTTCAGACGTATTGGACGTATTGCAATGTTTTGACGAAAACAGCTCAGCCGCCATCACACTTTCTGAAAATGAATTGCTGACCAATATACCAACTGCACTCACAAGAACATCCAGCTATTTATTGCATCCTGTTTTCAATAGTCACCACAGTGAAAGCAAGATGATGCGCTACATCAAATCACTGGAGAACAAAGATCTTTCGCTCAATACATCGATGATTTCGCTCGGAAGCTGCACCATGAAGTTGAATGCAGCCTCTGAAATGATGCCGTTGAGCTGGGCAAGCTGGTCATCCATCCACCCTTTTGCTCCCTTGCATCAAACCAAGGGATATCAGCAAATCATTGATGAGCTGTCTCAATATCTCAGCGAGATAACCGGATTCGATGCATGCAGTTTGCAGCCCAACAGCGGCGCCCAGGGCGAGTATGCAGGTTTGCTGACCATCCGTGAATACCATTTGTCGAGAGGTGATCACCAAAGAAATGTCATGTTGATACCTATCTCAGC
This sequence comes from Bacteroidota bacterium, assembly GCA_041183265.1. GTDB lineage: Bacteria > Bacteroidota > Bacteroidia > Chitinophagales > Chitinophagaceae > Pollutibacter. The sequence continues at coordinate 5,443 of JBEGMC010000092.1, read as the reverse complement.
GCATGGAACCAATCCGGCATCTGCAGTCATGGCGGGCATGAAAGTAGTTGTGGTTAAGGCATTGGACAATGGTTACATCGATGTGGATGATTTCAGGGAAAAAGCGGTGCAATACAGTGAAACACTTGCCGGTACCATGATTACCTATCCAAGTACGTATGGAATTTTTGAAGAAACTGTAAAAGAGATTACAGACATTGTTCATCAGCATGGTGGACAAGTATACATGGATGGAGCAAACATGAATGCACAGGTTGGACTCACATCACCTGGACTGATCGGTGCCGATGTTTGTCACCTCAACTTGCATAAAACATTCGCCATTCCACACGGCGGCGGTGGTCCCGGTATGGGTCCCATTTGTGTAAAATCGCATTTGGCTCCTTTCTTACCCGGACATACATTCCACAACAACCAAACGCTCGACGTCAACAAAGGCAATGTGGCAGTAAGTGCTGCGCCATACGGTAGCGCAAGTATTTTGCTCATCAGCTACGGATACATCAGAATGCTTGGAGCGCAGGGTTTGAAAGATGCAACTGCCTTTGCGATTCTCAATGCCAATTATATGAGAGCAAGATTGCAGAAGCACTACGACATCCTCTATCTGGGAAGCAACAATACCTGTGCGCATGAATTCATTGTTGATTTGCGCCCCTTCAAAAAATCAGCGGATATCGAAGCAGAAGATGTTGCAAAGCGATTGATGGATTATGGGTTTCATGCACCAACACTCAGTTTTCCTGTGCCTGGCACCATCATGATTGAACCCACTGAAAGTGAAGACAAGCAGGAATTGGACAGGTTCTGTGATGCATTGATATCCATCCGTCATGAAATCAAAGAAATTGAAGATGGAAAAGTTGAGAAGCAAAACAATTTGCTGAAAAACGCCCCTCACACCCAATTCGTTGTCATCAACAGTGGTTGGGATAAAAATTATTCACGCGAACAAGCTGCATTCCCATTGCCATATTTGAAATCAAACAAATTCTGGCCAAGCATTTCAAGGGTCAACAATACGTATGGTGACAGAAACCTGGTATGCACTTGCGAGCCCGTCAGCAGCTACGCTGAGTAATTCAGGCGTTTTTTATTGATTGTGTAGAAATTTTGACGATTTAATGCTCTTTTTGTCTTAAATTCACCACGAGCTTGCCCCTGTATTAGATAATTTTCATCTTTACAGCCTATTTATTAGAATTTTTAAAAAAACTGCTTTCTTATGGCAAGAAACCGGGGATTGTATCGTTCAGATTTCGAAAGAGATGCTTGTGGAATTGGCTTTGTAGCCAACATCAAGGGAAACAAAAATCATCAGGTCGTTTCAGATGCGTTGACCATTTTAGAAAACATGGAGCACAGAGGTGCCTGTGGTTGCGAAAGCAATACTGGTGATGGAGCGGGTATTTTGATCCAGGTTCCACATGCATTCTTCTTTGACGAATGTTTAAAGGCTGGTGTCCATTTGCCACCCTTTGGCAAGTATGGCGTTGGATTTGTTTTTTTTCCGAAAGAAGTCAGACTAAGGGAGGAGTGCAGAGATATATTCAGCAGAGCGGCTGAGGAGTTGGGATTGGAAATTCTTACATGGCGAAAAGTCCCGGTCAACCCATCAGACATCGGCTTCACAGCAAGATCTGTTGAACCGGAGATGGAACAGGTGTTCATTGCTTGTCCGGATCATATCAACGACCCCATGGCCTTCGAGAGAAAACTTTTCATTCTCAGAAACTATGCGAGTCACCTGATCAACAATTCAGTTAAAAAAGATCCGATTGGATTTTACATCGCTTCTCTTTCATATAAAATCATTGTTTACAAAGGGCAATTAACGAGTCACCAGGTCAGATCCTATTTCCCTGACTTGAGCAATAAGAAAGTGGTGAGTGCATTGGGACTGGTGCATTCACGCTTCGCAACCAATACATTTCCTTCATGGAAATTGGCGCAACCCTTCAGGTTTATTGCACACAACGGTGAGATCAATACCCTGCAGGGAAATTTGAACTGGATCAAAACAAATGAAAAGGGATATACTTCTCCATACTTTACCAAAGAGGAAATGGACATGCTGTTGCCCATCGTAACATCCGGCAACAGCGACTCTGCAAGTTTGGACAATATGATCGAACTGCTGACCATGACAGGAAGATCTCTGCCGCATGTGATGATGATGCTGATACCCGAGGCATGGGATGGAAATGATCAGATGGATCCCGTTAAAAAAGCTTTTTATGAATTCCATGCTTCGATGATGGAGCCATGGGATGGACCAGCTTCTATTTCATTTACAGATGGAAGGATGATTGGGGCAACGTTGGATAGAAATGGACTGAGGCCATCCAGGTATTGTGTAACATCCGACGACAGAGTCATCATGGCTTCTGAAACCGGGGCATTGCCGGTTGATCCATCCCTCATCATTGAAAAGGGAAGATTGCAGCCTGGTAAGATGTTTATTGTTGACATGGAAGAAGGAAGAATCATCAGTGATGAAGAAGTCAAGGCAACCATCTGTGGACAAAAACCATATGCAGATTGGTTGAATAAATACAAGATCCGGTTGAATGAATTGCCTGAACCAAGGGTCATGTTTACACACCTGGAGCATGATCAGGTATTCAAATATCAAAAAGCATTCGGATATACTTCAGAAGATTTGGAACACATCATCTCACCCATGGCCATGGATGGAAAGGAACCGGTTGGTTCGATGGGGATTGATACGCCACTTGCCATTTTGAGTGATGAACCACAGCATTTGAGCAGTTACTTCAAACAGCTTTTTGCACAGGTTACCAATCCACCTATTGACCCTATCAGAGAACGACTCGTCATGTCATTGGCAACTTTTGTGGGCAACAATGAAAACATGTTACAGGAAAATCCCATGATCTGTCACACGGTTGCATTGAAACATCCCGTGTTGACCAATCATGATCTGGAAAAAATCAGGAGCATTGACACAGGTATTTTCCAAGCAAAAACACTTCAATGCTATTTCAGATCAGATGGTAAAGCCGGTTCATTGAAGAAAGCACTGGACAGAATCTGCCGTTATGCGGTAGATGCAGTCGAGGACGGCTTTGAAGTATTGATATTGCAGGACAGGGCGATTGACTCCGAGCATGCACCCATCCCCTCTTTGCTTTCAACCGCAGCCATTCATCATCATCTGATCAGGAAGGGTTACAGGGGAAAAGTTGGAATCATCGTTGAGGCAGGTGACGTATGGGAGGTACATCATTTTGCATGCCTGCTTGCCTTTGGAGCAACAGCCATCAATCCCTACCTGGCATTGAGTTCAATCAGAGACATGAAGCTGAGTGGAAAGATGATGACCGAATTGGAACCAGAGCAACTGAAAAAAAATTACATCAAAGCGGTCAACGAGGGACTCCTGAAAGTATTCTCCAAAATGGGAATATCAACTTTACAGTCTTATCAGGGCGCGCAAATTTTTGAAATCATTGGATTGAACAATGAAGTAGTTGATAAATATTTTACCGGTGCTGTTTCCAGAATTGAAGGAATGGGGTTGGATGAAATTGCAAAAGAGGCATTGGCAAAACACAGATTGGCATTTGCCAGAAAATCATTGCCAGTGGATCGCTTGCCTGCAGGCGGATTTTATCAGTGGAAGCGAAAAGGTGAATTTCACCTCTTCAATCCGCAAACCATTCACCTCCTTCAACATTCAACCAGAAGCGGAGATTACTCCATCTTTAAAAAGTATTCCAAGCTGGTCGATGAGCAAGGTGAAAAAGCATGCACACTGAGAAGTCAGTTTGAATTCAATCCAGTGCGTACACCCATCTCTGTTGATGAAGTTGAACCAGCAGAAAATATCTATAAAAGGTTTGCAACCGGCGCCATGTCGTTTGGTTCTATTTCATGGGAAGCGCATACAACCCTTGCCATCGCCATGAACAGGCTGGGTGGAAAAAGCAATACAGGTGAAGGCGGAGAAGATGAAATCAGGTATGAGAAATTGGCAAATGGCGATTCCATGAGATCCTCCATCAAGCAAGTAGCTTCAGCAAGATTTGGCGTGACTGCACAATACCTTACCGAAGCGGATGAATTGCAAATCAAAATGGCTCAGGGAGCCAAGCCTGGTGAAGGCGGACAATTACCCGGACACAAAGTGGATGATTGGATTGGAAAGGTCAGACATTCAACACCAGGTGTTGGATTGATATCACCTCCTCCACATCACGATATATATTCCATTGAAGATCTTGCACAATTGATATTCGATTTGAAGAATGCCAACAGAAAAGCAAGAATCAGTGTAAAACTGGTTTCAAAAGCAGGCGTAGGAACCATTGCAGCAGGTGTTGCAAAAGCAAAAGCAGATGTAGTGTTGGTTTCAGGATTTGATGGAGGCACAGGTGCTTCCCCATTGAGTTCAATCAGACATGCCGGATTGCCATGGGAATTGGGATTGGCAGAAGCGCATCAAACATTGGTTAAAAATAAATTGAGAAGTCGCGTTGTATTACAAACTGACGGACAATTGAAGACAGGAAGAGATATTGCCATTGCAACTTTATTAGGTGCTGAAGAATGGGGCGTTGCAACAGCAGCTTTGGTTGTGGAAGGTTGCATATTGATGCGCAAGTGTCATTTGAATACTTGTCCGGTTGGCGTCGCAACACAGGATCCTGAACTGAGAAAACGTTTCAATGGTGCTGCAGAGTATGTTGTCAACTTCATCCAATTCCTGACAAAAGAATTGCGTGAATGGATGGCAGCACTTGGCTATAGAACGGTAGAAGAAATGGTTGGACAAGTAGAGGCATTGAAAATGCGTGAAGGAATTACTCATTGGAAATACAGCAAGTTGGATCTCTCCCCTATTCTTTACAAAGAACCTGCAGATGCACATACCGGTTTATATAAGCGGGAGGAACAAGACCATGGCATTGCAGGAGTATTGGATTGGCAATTGATCGAGCAATCATCGACTGCCTTGGACAATGGCAAACCGATCAAGTTGTCATTCCCTATCAAAAATACAGATAGAACAACCGGTACCATGCTCAGCAATGAAATCACCAAAAAATATGGTGCACTGGGCCTGCCAGATGACAGCATTCACATCAAGTTTACAGGCACAGCCGGTCAAAGCTTCGGTGCCTTCAATACAAAGGGTGTAACGCTGGAATTGGAAGGCGACGCCAATGATTATTTTGGAAAAGGTTTGAGTGGTGCAAAACTCATTGTATATCCTGACAGGAAATCTGACTTTGTACCGGAGGAAAACATCGTGATTGGAAACGTTGCATTTTATGGTGCGACATCCGGAAAGGCTTTTATCAGAGGTAAAGCCGGTGAGAGATTTGCAGTAAGAAATTCTGGCGCTACCGCAGTTGTGGAAGGTGTGGGTGATCATGGTTGCGAATACATGACAGGTGGAACTGTACTGATACTTGGA
>JBEGMC010000091.1:0-18976 GCA_041183265.1 Bacteroidota bacterium | reverse complement strand
ATTTCATGCTGAATCAAAAGAATATTGGACGAGCGATGCGCGTTGTTCCTGTGAACAGCCATTACTCTGACGAAAGTCTTGTTTGCATATTGCTTTTTCAACAAATAATGATAGGTATGCGATATCCCTGGTGCTGCTTTCAATGAATCGATGGGATGAAAATGGTTCCCATCGGGAGAAACTTTTATGATGTATTGAAGTGCATGTTCATTGCTGTCATATTTCCATGTGATTCCCATTTCCCCATTTCTCTTATCGTTGGATAGCTGAAACCGATTGCTGGCGAGTGCTACTTGTTGAATCCACCCAGTTGTATAGCTGGATGTTTTTAAATTGGTTCTTGTTTCAATGGAATAAGGAATGGGATTGTTGCTGATAAGGGGAAGCATTTCCCATTTCATTTCTCCATTTAATCTCACCACATAGGTATTGTTGAGTGAAATTTTTTGTGTAGAGAAAAATACCAGCCTTCTGAACGCATGGGTGGAGTCAATATTGATGCAAGAAAGTTTCCAGTATTCTGAACCATTGATGCTTTTGACCGGAAATTCCATAGCTGTTTCCTTTGTTTGATAGCCGGTATCCATGTATTCAGCTTTGATGGTTTCATTTTTACGAACATCAAGAAGAATAGGAGCATATTTCATTTTCTTGCCAATTGGGATCATCATCTGTCCGCTGTCTGATGCTACAAAAGAAAGGGGCCCATCTATAAAAGCATACTCATTGCCTCTGATGCTTTTGCCCTTGAATACAGGCAAACGTATCGAATCGGTATTGCATATGCCTTGTTGCAGATGCAACGAATCATTTATTGCAATGGAACCTGATAAGAACAGGGTCCCTTTTTTATTGACGGAAAGTGAAGCAATGGAACTTGGAATACCAGAGCCGGTTTCTTGATCTCTGTCTCCATCGTACATCAATCTTAGCGAATCACCCATTATCAATAGGGGAGCTCTCAGTCCACCTTTGCTTGTATCTTTTGAAATGCCCTCCGGATGTGCTGTTGATAATGATGCACTATTGTGAATCTTAATTCCGGAAGAAGATTTCAAATAAAATGTATCCAGTACCAGCATGGTTTGGCTGTTTTGTATGATCCAGCCATGTTCGATCTGCAGATTGGTTGACAGGATATTTTGTTTGGAACCCATGATCCATTGGTTGAAATGATTTCCTGTCATTATTTTCCCGTTTACTGCTATCCTGCTTTTTTCGCCACTCAACAACAAAGATCTTCCTGTGCTGTCAGCAGAAGCAGGGTTCAATGAAAACAGTCCATCCACCATTACATCACCCTTGACATCAATGTTTTTAACCAGTGATGAGGTCAGTGAGACATGCTTGCCAATGATCAGATCTCCTTCAATGGTCAGGGGATTCGATCCGCCTCCACTGTAGGATTTTTTCAATGATTCATTTGCACTTAATTGAAGTGTTCCGAATCTCCTTCCCGATAATGAAAGGGTGTATCCGCTGTTTCCGGGCACATCAAATTCTACGATCCCTTTGCTGCTGGCAGAGTCGATTTGAAGTTTTGAAACCAAATACGAATTTCCCCGCAGGGTTTTGTGTACATACCTGCCTCCATTTTTAATATGAATTTTACCATTCAGCAAGAAAATATTTCCACTGGTTGCTCCGCTATGGTTGATCAGCGTTGCATTCCTTTCCAGTACGATATTTTTTTCTGTTGAGAGGATGAACATCGCTATTGGAAGATGGCTGGCGGGTGCAATCTCCAGCAAAATCGTATTGGTGTCATGAGGATGAATGATGAGCGATTGAATGACAATGCTGTCCGGTCCGTTTATCAGTATTTTGTATGAGCCATTTTGTTTGCTGTTGTCCAGTAAAACATGTTCTGTATCAAGGGGAACCCCATCCGGAAACCAATTCTTGGGGTTGTGCCAGAGGCTGTCGCCCGCCTCTCCATCCCATGTTTTTTGTGCATGTATTGCCGCACATAGAAGTATATTCATACAAAGCATGCCCCATCTCACATGTCCCATTCCCACTGTTTTCAAGAGCAAGTTAATATCCCTGTCAAAAAAATATTGTGTTTTATCACTTCATTTGGATGTAATTTTCTCCAGTTCCCGTAATCTTGCAATCTATTATGCGTACCATCATCAGGAAGGAATGGTTACAGTTTTTTTCAGGGTGGATGGGATTGATCACCATCGCTGTTTACCTGTTGGCTTCAGGCATGCTCCTGTTCTTTTATCCAGAACAAAACCTCTTTGATGCAGGCTATGCGAGCCTGGATTCCTTTTTTGATTTCTCTCCAATGCTATTGTTGATACTCGTGCCTGCCGTAACCATGAGAAGCTTCAGTGATGAATACAGCATGGGAACCTTTGAACTGCTGCAATCACTCCCGATCCGGCATTCATCGCTTGTTTTGGGTAAGTTTCTTGCTGTTGTTTGCATATGCCTGATCGCACTGATGGGGACTTTTGTTTATGTTTGGACGCTCCAGTATTTTTCATTGAATGGCCTTGATATGGGCGGCATATTAGGGTCTTACGTGGGACTCCTTCTCTTGATACTCGGTTATGCATCCATTGGAATATATATCAGCAGTATGCTCAGCAATGCATTGACCAGTTTCATGCTCACGGCCTTTTGTTGTTTTATATTCTATTATTTCTTTTCCTTTTTCCCAGAGATGTATATAGCCAACCACAACATTGGTTATTATATTTCATTGATCGGCATGAAATATCATTACGAAAACATCAGCAAGGGATATGTTTCAATGAGTGATCTTGTCTATTTCTTGTCAGTTGCGGGACTTTTCATCTATCAAACCATTGTGCACCTCAGCATTCGCAACAAATGATAAAACGCCGACGATATTATATCCATTGGGCAGGAGGAGTGCTGATCATCATTTTGATCAATTATCTTTTTTCTTTCTGGTCAGCAGGATTTGATTTGACGACAGACAAGCGCTACACCATCTCTGAATCCTCACTCGCTTTTGTACGAGAGCTGGATGAGCCCATGGAACTGACCGTTTATTTGGATGGTGATATTCCACTTGGTTTCAGGCGTCTTGCGGCCTCTGCAGCGTACATAGCCAATCGTTACCAGAGCGTCACCAAGGGCAGGTTTTCCTTCAAACTTGAAGTGCCGGGTGAGGGACTTACCGACAGTACGAAAGCTGTTTTGTTTGATTCTTTGCAGCAAATCGGAATCCATCCCACCAATGTCACGTACCAGAAAAAAGACCAGTCGCAAAGAAATGAAACACTTGTTTTTCCTGGAGCCATTCTTTCATCTGCCAATGGTCAGGTTGGAATCGATTTTTTAGATGGGCAGAACAAGCTCGCAGGACAAGATGCACTTGTGAATGCAGAGGCACAGATGGAATACAAAATAACGAGGGCTGTCAAAATTTTACAAAGATCAGAACCTCCCGTTGTAGGGTATTTATTGGGGAATGGCGAAACATTGGATGTGCGGGTATATGATTTGATTGAAAATGTCTTGAAAAAGGAATATGGTTTTGGTTTGATCAACATCGACAGCATTCCTTATGTGCCAAATGATTTTGATATCCTGCTGGTCAATCGACCTGTCATTCCTTTTAATGACAACCAGAAACTCAAGCTGGATCAGTATGTTATGCATGGCGGAAAAATTATTTGGGCCCTGGACAATGTATATGCCAGTTTGGACAGCTTGCAAAAAAGCAATGGATCTTTTGTTGCATTTGACATGGGCTTGAATGTGGATGATCTGCTCTTTAAATATGGGGCAAGAATCAACCGTGATCTGGTCCAGGATCTGGAATCAGACCAGGTTCCATCCATTGTAGGCAATATGGGCAATCAACCGCAAATACAATTGCTGCCATGGCCTTATGCACCATTGGCTGGAGATCATGGTTTTCATCCGATTTCAAGAAATCTGGACAAGGTACTCACTGACTTTCCCCAATCCATTGATACAGTCTCTGCCACGGGTATTGCAAAAAGTATCTTGCTTTCCAGTTCCATTTACGGCAGAAGGATATCTACACCTGCATTGGTAGAATGGAAGCCTGTTAAATCAGAGAATGACTTAAAAAAGTTTAGTGAGAAAAATATTCCAATAGCAGTGCTCCTGGAGGGGGTATTCAGCTCCGCTTTTAAAAACAGAATTTCCGGACCCCAACAAAAGGAATTGGAGAGGGTAAGTGGCAAGCAATTTTTAAGCACAGCCATGCAGCCGAGTCAGATGATTGTGATCGCAGACGGCGATATGTTTTCCAATCCAATCAGCGAGACAGATGGGCCGCTTGATATGGGAAGCAACCGCTATACACGTATCCAATACGGCAATAAAGAATTTCTTAAAAACATCCTTTTCTATCTTTCTGACGGAAAGGATTTGCTGGCGTCCAGAGCCAAGAATTTTCAATTGCGGTTGCTCGACAAAGAGAAGCTGGGCAATGAAAAGGCCTTTTGGAAATCTTTGAATCTGTTGGCTCCCATTCTTCTTCCTCTCTTATGTTTGATCTTGGTTCGTTTCATTAGAAAGCGCAAGTATTCTTCATCTACTTTACAACAAGCTTGATAGTTTGACTATCTTTGTTGCATTAATCTTCTTTATATGAGTGTTGATCAGATCACCTATCTAACATTTGGTATCGTTTTGGTTGTTGCACTGGTGCTTGACTTGGGATTGATGAGTAAAAAAAATTCCAACATCAGCATCAAAAAAGCATTGTTCCAGACCATCTTTTGGGTAGGGTTGTCCATCGCATTCGCAGTTTTTTTGTGGTTTGAAAAAACTCCACTGACAGCAACCAAATATTTTACGGCCTATTTAATGGAATGGTCGCTCAGCATTGATAATATTTTTGTTTTCATACTGATTTTTACGTTTTTCAAAGTAGAGGAAGGGGATGCTGCAAGAGCATTGTTGGTTGGTATACTCCTGGCCATTGTTTTCAGGATTATATTTATCGCCATCGGCATCGAGCTGATCGATCGTTTTCATTGGATATTGTACATATTTGGATTCTTCTTGCTTTATACGGGGTACAAACTTTTCCTCAAAAAAGACGAAGCAGAATTCGATCCCGCCAACACCAAAATATATCAATGGATCAATCGGTTTTTCCGGGTAAGTCTCATTGAACCCAAGGGAAGGTATTTTGTTAATTTACACGGCAAAGTCTATTTTACCACACTTTCTGTTGTGGTGATCATCCTTGCTTCTGTCGACATTGCATTTGCACTGGATTCCATTCCTACCGTTGTTTCATTGGTGCGTCAGAATCCGAAAATTCCTTTTTCAAGTGATGATATCATGGTTATATATTCATCCAATATTTTTGCGATACTCGGACTCCGTTCTTTGTTCTTCCTGTTGAAGGGTGCTGCCGATAAATTTGATTATTTGCAACAAGGTATTGCAGTGGTGTTGATTTTCATAGGAATAAAAATGCTCATCGAGTATTTCCATATTCACATTGATATCCTGGTTTCTTTGGGTGTGATTGTGGTATGCCTGGTATCATCAATTTTATATTCACAATATCACAACAGAAGAAAAGCAAAGGCTGATTTTAACGCTTCATGAAAAACTATTCGGCACACGATATTTCAGCCATACAAGGTGTCAAGAGGTTTGGTGCTGTCAATAATCAGGTCGTCCGTCATTTGTTGATCGACAGCCGCAAATTGATATCTCCCGTTGATTCGATTTTCTTCGCTATCAGAACCACATCCAACGATGGGCATCTTTACATCGATGAATTGTATGCAAAAGGGGTGAGGTTGTTTGTTGTTTCTGCACTTCCGGATACCAGTCAGTATCCTGATGCAACATTTTTTTTGACGGACGATGTAGTTGGCGTTCTGCAATCAATCGCAGCCTCTCACAGGAAATTATTTTCTTTTCCAGTTATCGCTATTACTGGGAGCAATGGCAAAACAATCGTAAAAGAGTGGTTGTATCACTTGTTGCAACCTATGGTTGAGATCGCAAGGAGTCCCAGGAGTTTCAACTCTCAACTCGGCGTTCCATTGAGCATTTGGCAGATGGGTTCACAGCATCAATTGGCCATCATTGAGGCCGGTATTTCAAAAAAAGGCGAAATGTCAAAGCTGTTTGATGTGATTCATCCAACCATTGGACTCATAACCAATCTGGGTGCTGCACATGCTGAGGGATTCGCAACAGATGCAGAGAAGCTGGAGGAAAAATTAAAGCTGTTCAATGAAGTACAAAAACTTGTTTATTGCAAAGACCATTTGCTGATCAGCAACTATTTGGAGGGACATGCTGCATTGAAGTCGGCAAAGCAACTGATCAGCTGGGGAGTAGATCCTACTGCAGATATTCTGCTCAAACAAGTCACACAGATTCGCCACACTTCTTTGCTGCAGGTTCAATACAGAGGGAAAGCCATTGCGTTTGAAATACCATTTTTAGACCGCATTGCAATCGAAAATGCTATGCATTGTTTTGCATTGACCGTTGCGTTGGACTTGGATGAAACCGTTGTAGACCGAATGAAAACATTGCCATCATTGTCCATGAGGCTTGAAATGAAAGAGGGTCAGCATCAGAGCATCTTGATCAATGACAGTTACAACGCAGATCTAACTGGGGTTATGAGCGCATTGGAATTTCTATCTGAACAAAAGCCTGGTTTGGCTAAAACGGCAATCCTCTCTGATGTATCAGGGATTTCAAGTCAGCCTGAAAAGGTTTACGCTGAGCTGGCAGGATTTATGCGAGTCAAAAAAATCAATTCGCTGTACGCAGTTGGTCCGGTTTTTGAAAAATATGCCTCCTTCTTCACAGGTGAAAAAATTCAGTTTGCCGGTTTTGCATCCACCGATGCATTGATGGCACATGTGCATCCTATTTTTTTCAAAGACCAAGCAGTCCTCATCAAGGGTGCCAGAAACTTTCATTTTGAGCAGATCAGCCAGCTGCTCGAAAGAAAAATTCACAAAACAAGGTTGGAGGTCAATCTCTCCATTGTTCAACAAAATTTCAAAATCCATCGATCGCTGTTGAAGCCATCCACCAAGATAATGGCGATGGTCAAGGCCTTTTCATATGGTGCCGGCAGTTATGAGATTGCCAGTTTGCTTCAGCAAAATGGAGTCGACTATATTGCTGTTGCGTATGTGGATGAGGGGGTTGAATTGCGAAAGGCGGGCATTCATCTTCCCATCATGATCATGAATGCAGAAGCAGATGGTTTTGCGTCACTTGTAGAATATGATTTGGAACCGGAGGTATTTTCTCTGGAACATGCCAGAAGTTTGGATGCGTTTCTGAGCAGGGAAGGTATTCAGCATTTCCCCGTGCATCTTAAGATTGATACAGGTATGCATCGCTTGGGACTGGATGAGGAACAGGTTGATCAATACCTTACAGCATTTAAAACCAGTAGGTTCATCATTCAGTCGGTTTTTACACATTTGGTGGCTTCCGAAGATCCGCAGCAAGATGATTTTACAACCAGACAATTGAAAATCTTTGAAAAATTAGCTGATACCATTCAGTCGGCTGTTGGCTATCCGATCCTTCGTCACGCGTCCAATACAGCAGCCATACAACGACATCCGGAAGCATCTTACGAAATGGTTCGTCTGGGAATCGGATTGTATGGAGTCAGTTCTGCCTCTGGCAAGTCCCTTCCCTTGAAAGAGGCTGTTGAATTGAAAACGACCATTGCACAAATAAGAAGAGTGAAAAAAGGGGAATCTGTTGGATATGGAAGATCCAGGCTATTGAAAAAAGACACCACGATTGCAACCATTCGCATTGGTTATGCCGACGGCTTTCCAAGATCCCTGGGCAATGGCAGGGGAACTGTTCTTATCCGGGGTATTGCATACCCTACCATCGGGAATGTTTGCATGGATATGACCATGATCAATTTGGGTGATAATGATCAAATCCAGGTTGATGAAGATGTTTTGGTATTTGGACGAGATCATTCCATAACTACAATTGCTCAACAGGCTCATTCAATTCCCTATGAAATCATGACGGGCATTTCAGTGCGGGTACCCAGGATTTATCTGAGTGAATAAGTTCAATTTGCCTCAATTCCTCCACGTATATTTGCAAAAAGAATGCTGTGAAATTTCGCCACGCCATTGTCCTTACGCTTTTGCTGCTGATTGCGGATCAATTGATCAAGATTTATGTAAAAACTCATTTCTACATGGGGGAGGAATTCATTCCATTTGCCTCCATTCCCTGGTTTAGGTTTCATTTCATTGAAAACGAAGGCATGGCATATGGGTGGAAATTGGCCGGTTCATGGGGTAAAATTGCGTTGACTTCCTTCAGGTTGGTTGCAGTTGCTTTCGGAACCTATTATATTTTGAGCATCATCAAGAAAAGATATCATACAGGATATGTTTTTTGTGTTACCCTGATTTATGCCGGTGCCATTGGGAATTTGATTGACAGCCTTTTTTATGGCATGGCATTTGAATTCAGTGATGCCTATTCCCAAAACCTGGCAAAAGGTTTTTGGCAAGAAGGATTCATGGGGGGATACGAATCCATTTTGCATGGACGCGTGGTGGACATGTTCTATTTTCCCATCATTCAAGATATGACGCTTCCAACATGGTTACCCATATGGGGAGGTGAGCCCTTTGAATTCTTCAGACCTGTATTTAACCTGGCTGATGCCTCTATTTCAGCGGGACTGATTGCTATATTGGTTTTTCAATCCAAATTTTTCAGCAATCCAACCGCTTCAACAAATGAATCGTCTGAGAGCGATCAGGTTGATTAGCCTCCCCATCCCTCCCGATCCAGGTTCCTGTAGTGTATGGCCTCTGCTACATGGGAGCTGAGTATTTCCTCTGATGTTTCCAGATCTGCAATTGTTCGGGATACTTTTAAAATCCGATCATAAGCCCTTGCGGAAAGGTTCAATTGTTCCATGGCTTTTTTTATCAATGCTTGACTCTCATTGTTCAACATGCAAATATTTTTAAGATCTGCACTTTCCATTTGTGCATTCGAGTAAATACCTTTTTTATGTTTGAATCTCAGGTCCTGCATGTTTCTTGCACGTACAACTCTTTTTCTGATCTCAACGGAACTTTCCTGAGCTTGGTTAGAGCTTAAATGGGAGAATGCTACAGGTGTAACTTCAACATGCAAGTCAATGCGGTCCAACAGTGGACCCGAAATTTTATTGAGGTACTTGGTTACAGCACCTGGAGGACAACTGCAATTTTTTTCAGGATGATTGTAGAATCCACATGGACATGGATTCATGGATGCAATCAACATGAACGATGCAGGAAAATCAATTGCCAGTTTGGTTCTGGATATACTTACTTTTCTCTCCTCCATTGGTTGACGCATTACTTCTAAAACTGTTCGCTTGAATTCTGGCAGTTCGTCAAGAAACAACACCCCATTGTGAGCAAGAGAAATCTCTCCCGGTTGTGGCGTAGAGCCTCCCCCCACAAGGGCTGCGTCTGAAATGGTATGGTGCGGACTCCTGAAGGGTCGTTTGGTGATCAGGGTCGTTTCTTCAGAAAGTTTTCCCGCAACACTGTGAATTTTGGTGCTCTCCAATGCTTCTTCCAATGTCAATGGTGGTAGGATGGATGGAAGTCTTTTTGCCAACATGGTTTTCCCGGCACCTGGCGGGCCAATCAAAATAACGTTGTGACCCCCTGCGGCCGCAATTTCCATTGCACGTTTGATATTTTCTTGTCCCCTGACTTCTGCAAAATCATTTTCAATGGCTACCTGTTGTTGTATAAAAATATTTTTCATATCAATTCGTGCAGGAGTTGCAGTACTTCCTTCTGATTTGAAAAAGTTTACCACATCCATGAGCGTATGCATGCCATACACATCGAGCTGATCAACCATGGCAGCTTCTTTTTCATTGGAGGCAGGCAATATCAGTCTTTTGAATTGATCACGTTTTGTTTGTATGGCTATTGGTAATGCACCTCTGATATGCCTCAATTCCCCGTCTAGGCTCAATTCTCCCATGATGACACATTCATTGAGCAGATCTGAGTTGTGAAGTTGTTCTGAAGCCACCAGTATGCCTATGGCAATGGGCAAGTCGAATGCAGTGCCGCTTTTCTTGATATCTGCAGGAGCCAAGTTGATTACAATCCTGGTTCTGGGCATTTCAAATTTGTTGGATTTCAACGCGCTCTCAACCCTTCGAATGCTTTCCTTTACTGCTGCATCCGGCAGTCCCACGATGCAGTACTCTTTTCCTTGTGCAGTCCAGTTCACCTCAACTGTGATGGGAATTGTGTCGACTCCGTGCACAGAGCTTCCATGTATTTTGATAAACATGGCCTGAAAATATTTGATTAGAAAATGTTGTAATTGGGATCGAGCTCAGCGGATGGGGAGAATAATCCGGAAATGAAAAGGCTATTTACCCAAATTTTTCAGCAATGCAGTAACACCCTCTTTTTGAAGGATCAAGTATCCCATACGGTCTTGGCTGATCCCGTTTTTCAGTTGATAACTGAATTGAAGGTCATTGTCTTTTAAAACTGTCTCAAAATATTTAAAATCAATCGTGGGAAGGTCTTTTAATTCTTCTCCTATCTCATATAGATGTGTGGAAAGTATGAATAAACAGTTTTGCATGGAAATCAGTCCGCGGATGACTGTTGTCGAACATTTCATGGCATCCTGGATGTTCGTTCCTTTGAAAAGTTCATCAATGAGCACCAGCCAATTTCTGCCGTCGTCAATTTTTTCAATTGTTTGTTTGATTCTTTTTACTTCATTGAAAAAATAACTTTCTCCTTTGGTTATGTTATCAGCAATGTTGATGTTGCTGAGGATTCCTTCAAAAAGGGACAGTTTCATCGAAAGAGCTGGTACACCCATTCCAAGATGAGCCATGTAGACGGCGATCCCCACTGCTTTGATGAGCGTACTTTTCCCAGCCATATTGGCCCCTGTCAGAAATATGAAATTACTTTCTTTGCTCATCGAAATATCGTAGCACACAGGATTGTCGAGCAGCACATGTCGAAGCTTACTGGTGGCAATAAGCGTAGTTTCATCGGTGAATACAGGATTGTTCAATTTCAATTGGATATTCGCTTTTGCCATGGCATGCCAAGCGTCCAGTTTTCCATACAGTTTGATCAGACTTCTGATTTCAGCAACCAATTCAATATGAAAAATTCTTCCAAAAAAAAGTATTTCTCTTGGAGTCAGCTCCTGAAAAGTATTTTTTCGGGCCAATTCAATCAGATGCTGATTGTCTAATATTTTTTTACTCTGATCGAGTATTTCTTGAAGGGGCAAAGGAATTTTTGATGGACTGAAAAACGCATGAATTTTTTCATATCCTTTGATCAATTGAAACAATTGTTTCATCGAAAAAAGAATCAAGGCATGATCCCTCGGGTGAATCCATTTGTAAAAAACTGCTTGAAGCTTGCCTATGTTCTCTGGTATGGGATCCGGATTATCATCGTAGAATTTTTCTATCACCAACAACGTGCCATTCGTGATTTCATCAGGCCATTGATCAATCTTGTCGGATATGAGCTGAAGTATATCCTGAATGGCAACAATATCTTTTTTTTGTGTGAGGGGATTGTGCAAGATATGGATCAGTTCAGATTTTCCCTCTGCTGTTGCGGTATAATCAATCAAATAAAACAAGGATGGGTTGTCAGATTGACTAAAAACGGAAAGGTCGTTCAGCGTGGTTTTGTCAATAAACATGGTCAGTTTCTATTGAACAACAATCTCATCCCTCTTTTATCTGTGTAAACTTTTTTATTTTCATACACGATCTCTCCATTCACCATTGTCTTGCAGATGCTTGCTGGCATTGAAAAACCTTCCAAAGGACTCCATCCACATTTGTATAAAATATTGTCTTTGGAAACAGTATATGGATCATTCATGTCAACCATCACTAAATCTGCAAAATAATTGTCACGAATGAATCCTCTCTCTGCAATTTGAAAGCATACAGCTGGTGCATGCGACATTTTTTCAACTACTTTTTCAATGTTGATCTTACCCTGTTGTACATAATGCAACATCAATTGCAGGCTGTGCTGAACAAGAGGAAGACCTGCATGTGCATGTTCATAATTTTCTCCTTTTTCTTCGATGGTGTGAGGTGCATGATCAGTGGCAATGATATCCAGTCGATCATCCATCAGGGCCTCCCACAGGGCAGCCTTGTTGTCGGGTGATTTAATGGCAGGGTTGCATTTGATTTTATTTCCCAATCTGGCATAATCATCGGCTGTGAAGTGTAGGTGGTGTACACAAACTTCAGATGTAATTCTTTTTTCTGCCAACGGCAACATGTTTGAAAAAAGCTGCAATTCCTTTGATGTTGAAATATGAAGGATGTGTAACCTTGTATGGTATTTTTTTGCCAGTTGTATAGCTAAAAAAGATGACTCAAAACAGGCTTCTGTATTACGTATGACTGGATGATCTGCTGCAGTCATTGTAGCTTGACTCGCTTTTATTTTTTCAAGGTTGGATTTGATGATGCGTTCGTCTTCACAATGTGTTGCAATCAGCAATGCCGATTCTTTGAAAACCTTGTCCAGGGTTAAGAGATTGTCAACCAGCATATTTCCGGTGGATGATCCCATAAAAATCTTGATTCCACAGATGCGGTTGCGGTGTTCATTCGTTCTCAATACCTCCTCTGTGTTTTCGTTGGAAGTGCCCATGAAAAAGGAATAGTTGGCAGGAGAGGCATGGGCAGCCATTTGGTATTTTTCTTCCAGCAATGCATGGGTCAGCGCAGCAGGTTTGGTATTGGGCATTTCCATGAAACTTGTTGTTCCTCCGGCTACAGCTGCACATGATTCAGTATGAATATTGGCTTTGTGTGTGAGTCCGGGTTCTCTGAAATGGACTTGGTCGTCGATGACACCAGGCAATACAAATTTATTTTCTGCATTGATTTCTTTGGCATTTTTGTCTTCAATGATCCCGCCAATTTTTTCAATTCGCTGATTTTTAATGAGCAAATCACCTGCAATGATTTTTCCCTCGTTGACGATGCTGGCATTCTTGAAAATGGTAGTTGACATATAGGTATTATTTTCCCAATCCGCCACCTTCAAAGTGAAGGGTGAACATGATCAGTCTGGAATTCATGATATTCATCAATTTTGAAAACGAAACTTCCGGATCCCTGGCATGTACATTTGAGAGTCCGTAGCTGATTTTAATTTCTGGCGACAGGATAAAATAGGGGAAGAAAAATTGGAATCCAATGCCGCCTTCAATGCCGTAATCATTTCTTTTGATTTTGAGCACATCGCTGGTTGACTTGGCATTGCTTGCAAGATCAAATTCGTATTTACCCCCCATCAGGGTATATACCCGCATGTTGTTGATTCTATCACTTTTTAACCGTACTTGCAAGGGGAAGGTCATTGTAATAGATGGAGTAGTTTCCTCTGTTTCAGGTTCATTCCTTTTATAAAATTTGATGATTTTATCACTGAATACCAGATTCAGTGGCGAAAAGCGCAGATCAAATCTTTTTGACAATTGGTAATTCGCGAGTATGCCGAGGTGAACCCTTCCTGTGTTGATTGATTCAATTCCGGTGATCAGGTTGTTGTTGGTGAAAGATGAATCGTGAGAGATGTTGTAATTTGATCTGTTATAACCAAGCGAGATTCCAAAATAATAGCGCTTGTTGTCATGATCCGGCAAATTCAATTCCACCGCATGTTGAGAGGCGGCAGACAGACTAAAAAGCAATGTCCAAGCGAGTGTTATTTTTCTCCAATGTAAATGGTGCATATACCTAAGGTCAATCTTTTATAACATGTTTGATGGTATCCAACTTTTTCCATTACAGCAATCAGGTCTTTACCTTCGGGGAACTGTTGCACAGAATCATTCAGGTACTGATATGCTTTTTTGCTTTTTGAAAAGAGTCCACCTATTCCTGGTGTTATGATGTTCATGTAAAGTTGATAGCATTGCTTGACGATGGGCAACGTTGGTCTAGAGAATTCCAGGATCATCAATTGACCTGTTGGTTTCAGGACACGTAAAATTTCTGAGAGTCCCTTTTCCAATTGTTGAAAGTTCCGTACACCGAAGGAAACGGTTACTGCATCGAACACATGATCATCAAATGGCAAGGCTTCGCTGTCACCAATTTGTAGTTGGATGCTGTTTTCTAATCCAAGTTTTGAAACTTTTTTCTTTCCGATTTCAAGCATGCCAGAAGAAATATCTATGCCGATGATTTTTTGAGGGGAAAGGATCTTGGCAGACATGATCGCGAGATCTGCTGTTCCGGTTGCGACATCCAGCATCTGTTGAGGTTGCTTTTTTTTCAGCAGTCCCAATGCTTTCTTTCTCCAACTGACGTCGATGCCTGCCGATAAAAACCTGTTCAGGAAATCGTATTTGTGTGCGATTTCATTGAACATATGAGCCACCTGTTCTTTTTTCGGTAAATTTGAATCCTGATCTGGTACAATCCTGTCGTGAGCGTAGTTTCCCATCTCGACAAAAGTACTTAAAAACGATTCAAGCGCTCTTAACAGAATGGTAAATATCCTTCAAAAATGATCATCCATAAAGCAGCATATGTCATCAGCAGTCCAAAGCTGGAAGATTGTCCCAAAGCCGATCGTCCTGAATATGCTTTTATTGGAAGAAGCAACGTGGGAAAATCCTCTTTGATCAACCTGCTGACGGGTATGAAGCAGTTGGCTAAAATATCTGCCACACCTGGCAAAACACAGTTGATCAATCATTTTGACATTCAGAGTAAAGTCAGTGTGGATGGGAAATTGGATCAATGGTATTTGGTGGATTTGCCAGGATATGGATTTGCCAAAGTTTCTGCATCGCAGCGAAAAAATTGGGAGAAAATGATCGAGGGGTACATACGGGGCAGGGAATCACTGTTGAATCTTTTTGTACTGGTGGATGCAAGGCATACACCGCAGGAAATTGATTTGAAGTTCATCAATCGATTGGGCGAGTGGAACATCCCCTTTGCAATTGTTTTTACAAAGTCAGACAAGGAGACCCAAAAAGTTGTGAGTGCCAATGTAAAAGCCTTTGGCGATGCATTGAAGAAATGGTGGGTTGAATTGCCGCCTATTTTTGTTACCAGTGCTGAAAAACGGACCGGCGGTAAATATATTTTGGATATGATTCAGGAAATGAATAAAACCTACAGAGCCTCTCATTCAAAAGCTTAAGCATGAATTTGCCCGCTCGTGTTCCAACATGGATCAGAATGTTTTTCCCCAACAGGATTTGGCAGATGAATGTCCAAGAAAAAGTTCTTTTCATCAGTTTTGATGATGGTCCGCATGAAATGATTACACCTCAGGTGCTGGATATGTTGGCAAAGCATGGGGCAAAGGCTACATTTTTTTGTCTGGGTAAAAACGTGTTGCTACATCCAAGCATTTTTGATAGAATCATAACGGAAGGGCATGCTGTTGGGAATCACAGTCATCATCATCTAAACGGATGGAAAACACACGATGAAAAATATCAGGATGATATCATTGCTGCCGCTGGTTGTATTCCCTCGAATTTATTTCGACCGCCCTATGGGCGTTTGACATCCAGTCAGGCGCGCCGTTTGCAGGCAGCGGGTTTTCAGGTTGTCATGTGGAGTGTGCTCAGTGCTGATTACAACAAAGAAATCACTAAGGAAAAATGTGCAATGCGGGTATTGAAAAATATTCAACCTGGTGCCATTGTTTTGTTCCATGACTCTGAAAAGGCAGCTCATAATATGTTGTATGCACTGGAGCTTTTGCTGAAATATGCAACTGAACTAGGCTATAGATTGGAGGCCATTCCATACAAAAAAGGGTCTGCGTAAAAACGCTGACCCGTTTAATCCGTACCCTATGAAAACTGTTTGAAAGTTATGTACATTTTTAAAAAACAACCCAAAAAAACTTTTTAAAAATTTTTATGATCGATTCCCATTGTCACCTCTATGCAATTGAATTTGAAGCAGATAGGCAGGCTGTAATGGAGGCTGCAAAACAGGAAGGAGTGGAGCGTATTTTCCTGCCTGCGATTGATGGAAGTACCCACCACATGATGATGCAGTTTGCAAAACAAACAAATGATTATTGTTTGCCCATGATGGGATTGCATCCATGCTCTGTGGATGAGGGTTTTCAAGAAGAATTGAGTCAGGTTGAATCATGGTTGCAGCGTGAAAAGTTTTATGCCATTGGTGAAATTGGTTTAGATTTTTACCATTCTACTGAGTGGAAGCATCAACAATTAGAGGCTTTTTCTTTTCAGATGCAGCTCGCCAAGAAATATGCTTTGCCTATTGTGATTCATTCAAGGAGTTCGATGGACGAGTGCATCCATGCGATCGATCAAAAAAATGATACTGCATTAAAAGGTATTTTTCACTGTTTTGGTGGTGATGAGCGTCAGGCCAGAAAGATCATCGACATGGGGTGGATGTTGGGCATTGGAGGGGTGATTACATACAAGAATGCCGGGTTGGCAAAATTGATGGAAGTGTTGCCTTTGGAGAATATTGTGTTGGAAACAGATGCACCTTATTTATCTCCCGTTCCATTTCGGGGTAAAAGAAATGAACCAGCCTACATCAAGTATGTTGCTTCTAAAATTGCAGAAATTAAAAAAATTACCACCCAGGAGGTGATTGCAGTGACAACAGCCAATGTGAAAAAAATATTCAGCTTCTGACGGAAAAAGGTATTTTTGCCATCCTTCCTAGGAGACTTGTCCGAGTGGTTGAAGGAGCACGCCTGGAAAGTGTGTATACCTCTAAAGGGTATCGAGGGTTCGAATCCCTCAGTCTCCGCATCTTTATCTTTGCTTGCCATGAAACATGCTGTCCTTAAAATTCATCCCAAAGACAATGTCATTGTAGCGCTGCGTGATCTCAAAAAAGGGGAAATCATTTCATGCGAGGGAGCGGATTATCAAATCCTGGAGGATATTCCCGCGAAGCATAAGTTTTTTACAGATGATATCAATGTTTCCGGAGCAGTTTTCATGTACGGTGTTCTGGTAGGAAAAGCAACACAGGATGTCAAACGCGGCGGTCTCATGACAACGTTAAACATTCATCATGCTGCTGAGCCTTACAAATACAGAGGTTCAGCGTATCAGTGGACTCCCCCTGATGTATCGAAATGGAAGTCAACAACCTTCATGGGGTATCATAGAAGTGACGGTAGAGTCGGAACGGCGAATTACTGGTTGTTCATCCCAACTGTTTTTTGTGAAAACAGAAATTTGGATGTCATCCGAGAGGCCATGCAAAATGAGTTGGGATATGGTGTTACAGATAAATATGTTGCGTTTACGAGAGAGTTGGTTGATGAATACAAGGGAAAAGGGACAAGGGACGAGGGACGAGGAAATGCAGTTGACAGTTCACAGTTGACAGTCAACGGTCAACAGTCAACCATAAACAATGAACCGTCAACTCAAAACCCAAAACCTACAACCCAAAACCGAATCTTCAAAAACGTTGATGGTATCAAATTTTTAAATCACCAAGGTGGATGTGGCGGCACAAGACAGGATTCTGAGATTTTGCAAAATCTCTTGGCAGCCTATGCAGATCATCCCAACGTGGGAGGTGTCACCATCTTGAGCCTGGGTTGTCAGCATCTTCAATCCAACGATTTTGTAGCAGCCATCAAAAAAAGAAATCCATCATTCGATAAGCCCCTTTATCTATTCGAACAACAAGGGGGTATGACAGAAGAGGAATTGATCAAGCATGCCATTGCATCAACTTTCGAGGGACTCATTCAAATCAATCAGCAAGAAAGAAAACCTGCAGGTTTGGATAAACTTACTGTCGGCGTGAAATGCGGCGGCAGCGATGGATTCAGCGGTATATCTGCCAATCCTGCTGTGGGATATTTTTCTGATTTGTTGGTATCACTCAATGGTAAAATCTTGCTCGCAGAATTTCCTGAGCTCTGTGGAGCTGAACAGGAGTTGATTGATCGATCCGTCAATCAATCCACTGCTGAAAAATTCATTCGTTTGATGGATACGTACAGTGCACAAGCAGAACAGGTGGGATCAGGTTTTCATGCCAATCCTTCCCCCGGAAACATAAGAGACGGATTGATTACGGATGCCATCAAAAGTGCCGGGGCATGTAAAAAAGGAGGAAGCTCTCCAGTGATCGATGTACTGGATTATACGGAACCCGCCACCAAAGCCGGACTCAATTTGGTCTGTACGCCAGGAAATGATGTGGAAGCCACAACCGGTAAGGCTGCATCGGGAGCCACCTTGATTTTGTTTACCACGGGACTCGGAACGCCCACCGGGAATCCGGTTTGTCCAACGATCAAACTATCCACCAATACCAAGCTTGCTCAAAAAATGCCAGATATCATTGATATTGACTGCGGACCCATTGTAGATGGTTCAGCATCCATTCAAGAGATGGGGGAGCAGATTCTGGAGTATTGCATCAAAGCAGCCAGCGGAGAAATCACTCCCAAGTCAGTCCTATTGAACCAAGATGATTTTATCCCTTGGAAGAGGGGAGTGTCTTTATGAGTTAACAGTTAACAGTTAACTGTTAACTATGCATTTCTATTGATACAATTCAAATCCTCAAACGCAGTTTTGAGTCGTGCGATAAATGTTTCCTGACCTTTTCTCAGCCAAACCCTCGGATCGTAATGCTTCTTGTTTGGTTTGTCGGCTCCTTCTGGGTTGCCCAATTGGCCTTGCAGGTATGCTTCATTTTTCTTGTAGTTTTTCAGCACACCTTCCCAGTAAGCCCATTGCAAATCGGTATCAATGTTCATCTTGATGGCACCATAGCCGATCGCTTCTCTGATTTGATGTTGTGGAGATCCACTTCCACCGTGGAATACAAAGAATACCGGTTTTTCTCCGGTCTTGAATTCTTTTTGAATATAATCTTGTGAATTTTTTAAAATCTCCGGACGTAGTTGAACGTTACCTGGACTGT
>JBEGMC010000090.1:0-9535 GCA_041183265.1 Bacteroidota bacterium | reverse complement strand
ACTTTAAATTGATTGAAATTGATTTAAAGTTACCCTTTACTTTCTCCCTCCCCTCACTTATCTTATAACATGGACAAGTCAAATCAAGAACCAGGACGGAAAATTTGAAAAACTGTGCACTTTTCTGTGCACCATAAAAACAAAACCCTTGTAAGTGATTGACCTACAAGGGTTTAATGTTTCTTTTTGTGGTGTGGGGCGGGATCGAACCGCCGACACAAGGATTTTCAGTCCTTTGCTCTACCAACTGAGCTACCGCACCATTGTCCTATTCAGACTACCGCACCAATGGCGGATTGCAAATATACAATCTCCCCCTCAATTGTCAAAAACCCGCGAAACATTGATGATTTAACATAAAAACCTGTCGCGGGGATTGCTTACTTTGATTCAAATGTCAATCATGATGTACCTTCATGTTATGCAAGAACTTCTTTTCATCGTAACCGAATCGCCTGATGGTGGACTCACTGCCCATTGCAGAGAGCATTCTATCCACTCACAGGCTGAAACGATGGAAGACCTTAAAAATGCAATCATTGAAGCTGTTCATTGCCATTTCGATGACAATGAAAAAAGAAATATCAGATTGCAAATAATATCAGAAGATTTTATACCCGCTTAAGCATCACACCCCCACAGGCATCATGATCACCGCAATCATGCCCTTGCCGGGTGATGTGGCATATTTCACGGTTCCTTTGTAAAATTCCACCCGCGAACGGATGCTCTCCAAACCAACGCCCTTCCGCACACTGGCAATATCAAATCCCTTCCCGTCGTCCTCGTACTCAAACAACAAATGCTCTCCGACAAAACTGTACTTGATCCGCACATTGTTCGCATCCGCATACTTGAAGGTATTGCTGATCAACTCCTGCAAGACACGGTACGCCATGATCTTCTGCTCCATCTTCATCTCATTGAATGCATTGCCTGGCTGAATCCGCAAATGAAACTTCGGTCGCTCCAATATCGAATAACTCTCCACCAATTCCACAATGGCATCCTTCAATCCCAAATCACGGATCGACGGAGGCGCCAAGGACCTCGACAATGTACGAACCTGCTGAAGTGTTTTATCAACGGTTTTCTCCAGCTCCGCAATTTCTTTCTCGCCAAACTGCTGATTGGTTTTCAACAAACCTATATACAACTGCATATACGCCAACATCTGGCCAACACCATCATGCAAGTCTCTGCCAATCTCTGAACGCTGCTCCTCCTCTGCCTGCAACTTGGTCTCCAACAACTGCTGCTCCCGCGTGATCCGCTCATTCAACAACTCCTGCTGCGTTCTCCTGATCTCAGTTACATCCCAATGTATACCGATCGATCCTTTGATGGATCCGTCAATATTATAGGTCGGTGCCCCACTGATAACCACCAATACCTCTTCACCATTCTTGCGGGTGAGCGTGATTTCATAAACCGATTCCTTGCCCTGCTTGCGCTCCTCGGCAACCTTATCCATCCTCTTCTTCAAATCAGCTTTGTTGATGAATACATCTGTTGCAATTTTTCCCTGCAGTTCAGCAGACGTAAAGCCAACTATGTTTTCCATTGATTTGTTCACAAATACAATGCGTTCATCATTGTCAACCTCCATGATACCCATGGTGAGATTTTCAAACAAACTCCGGTATTTCTGCTCACTGGCTTTCAATGTTTCAAATGCAAGCTTCCGCTCAGTAATATCCCGGATGTATGAACAAAAGAAATCACCCTTCTCAGAATGCACGTGAATGATAGACAACTCAAGCGGAACAGATCTTCCATCTTTACAAATACCATCAATCTGAACAACAGTATTCAAAACCTTGTGCTCCCCTGTAGAGAGATAATGCTTCAGCCCTCGCTCATGCATGTCACGATATTGATGCGGGATGATCACTTCACTCATTCTTTTCCCCAAAACCTCCGATGCTGCCCAACCAAATATTTTCTCCGCTTGCGGATTCCACAATGAAATCTTTCCTTCCAAATCCATGCAAATGATGGCATCCAATGATGAATTCATCACCAGCTCAAAACGCTTCTTGTCCTCCTCCAGCTCCAACTTGAATAAATACTCATTGGTCAAATCAAAAAATGCACCGATGTATCCCAGAAACTGTCCGTTCTCCAAAAATCTGGGCATGGCAACTTCTCTCAAATAACGATACTTTCCTTCTTTGTTTTTTACCATCAGCTCAATATCAAGCTGCTGGTGCTTGTTCAACTTATCCTCCCACTCAATGGATGCATGATTTCTATAGTCTGGGTGAATCAATTCCTGAAACTCATCGATGCCGCTGATCTCCTCCAACCCCTTGCCAAAGAATTCTTTCGTGGCATTGTTGGAGTATATGACCACGTTGCTGCCGTCGGATACCCATGTCATCACGGGCATGGCATCGGTAATATTTTTAAAACGCGATTCGGTTTCTTTGATTACTTCCTCATACAGCTCCCTGCTGGTGACATTTGAAATTTTGCCTACAATGTATTCGTCTTTCAACAATCCGTCATAACGCTTCCTGATCTCTTCCTCCAGCCAAAATTTTTCGTGGGTAACAGGGTGCTCAATTTGATATTTTAAATTGACGGCACCTGAACGTTCCAAAAACAAAATCTGACGTTCATAATAACCCTGCAAAGAAGGAACGATGACGGACTTTCTTTTGTAGATAGGATCTTTTTCCCGTACGGGATCAAATCCGAACAACTGCTGCCAGTTGGAAGTAAAATAGTTCTTCTCTTTTTTTTGCTTGTACGCTATGTAATAAACAGTGTCACCCTGCTCAAGAAAATTGTTGACCCTGTTGTTGGTTTCCTTTAACTGCTGATAAAGCGTTTCATATTCATCTTCCACCACATTAGAGGTATGCTCCAGAAATTTGATGTGCTTCTCATACTCATCCAGCTGCAATCCCAGTTTTTCCAATACAGCTTTCATTTCAGCCGACAGGCTGTCTGCATGCTTCTCTTTATCCTGTAATAATTTACTGATCAGTGGATGGAACACGTATATCCTCCTTTAATGCGGTGACGACGACTGTTTGATTATGCAAATCACATGTTTTTTCGGGTTTTTCCCAAGAGGAAAATTCACCATAGGTGTAAAATCCGGCAATCACTGTTTCTTTGCTGACCGATTTGGTAAGTGCTTCTATCTCCTCACCCCTCCGCTGACCGAGAATGATCTTTCTTCCTACACAATTCATCACCAGCATCAGATCGGGTTCCTCAATGCAATCCGTTACCAGCCTGCTGGCATCCTCCGCCTTTTGAATCAGCTGATCCAGATTGGAACGCATGAAACGGATGGCAACACCCTCCGGCATGTTCCCGGCAAATACCATGGAACCATCCGCTTCGTTGATGGACAAAATGGTTCTTACCAGCGGCTCATCGTTGTCATTCAATATGGCAACGGGAAAGAGCAAGGCAGAACTGGGAAGCTCGGCAGCATACTCTCCCAAATATTTCTTGTACAACTCCAGTGCATTGGTGCCATCGATATCGTACAATACATTTTTATTAGAGCGGGTCACTTTGCGCTCCGGACCAAAATAGTTAAATCCTCTTTGCACATCAATGCATACACGCAATGCATCTCCATAGAAACCGATCAATGCAACGTGCCCGTTTTTGATATCACCATCCACGCCGACAAGCGTACTGGAGAATAAATTCCCATCACCTGCCATGCCACCACTCATAGGCAAGGTTTCACCCAACTCCGATTTGATGCCGTTCAGCAAATCTGATCCATTCACATCATGTCCATCCGAAATGATCATGACATAAGATAAATCCTCAGCTGCCAACTGCCTGGCAAGAACAATCCCCAAATCGTGCGAATCCTTTGCAGTTGAAATATTTTGATACACTACTTTGAAGGGAGTTTGCTCCAACTTAAGGGCAATGACCAATGCGGCATTTTCAAGGGATTCTCTCCCTGTTATTTCACCGGCTGTGGATGAAGCAACGATCTTTGCTGCAGGAAAATGGTCCCGCAATTTATTATGTATCGATGCATCTGTCAACAGAGATTTCTCTGCGAACACCAACAGAAGCTGATAATCCCCGCCAGGCACCTTCAAACGATCGAAGCCTTCCCATTGGTTGTTTCTGAATATAACCTGGTCTGTAATCATGATCTGATGTTTTAAGAAGAAAGGGCTTCACATCAGGAGATTGGAATGGTTAAGTTAACACAATAAACACAAATAAAAAAGGCCACGATTTGATCGTGGCCTTTCGTATGTTTCAGATATACTGATTAGTTATTGAAGATATAACGGATACCAAACTGAATCTGGTATACATCACCCAAATCCTTCGACTTCAGGAATGCATCTTTCAAGAGAATGGTTGATCCATCAGGTGCAACCTGTGTAGCCAATTGGAAGATAGGTTGTCCGTTCGCAGTGCGTCCGGTGTATGCAAGCGGCTGATTGGTAGTGGATACATTACCTACACCCCATTTGTTGTTGATGAGGTTGCTCGCGTTGATGATATCCAATCTCAAACGAATGGTATTCATCTTGCCTGACTTACCGGTTGTTACAAAGAAATCCTGCTCTGCACTGAAATCGAAACGTGTCAACCATGGGAACTGTCCGCCATTGCGTTCAGCATACTGACCTCTGATGGTGCTGAGGTAAGGATGATTTTTGATATAGGTTTCAAATGCAGCTGCCTGCTGATCTGCTGTAAATGTTACACCAGAAACAGTTCTGCTGGAGAACAATGTCGTCATGTTCGAAGTAGGAACAAAGATCAGATCGTTGAACTGACCATCTCCGTTCATGTCTGTGCTCGTAGTATAAGATACCTTGAATCCGCTGGCAGACACTGTACCGAGTGACAATGTGGTTCCGCCGCCGAATTTCTTGCCGTAGTTGAGTTTATAACTTACAAACCCTACAAAACGGTGACGCAAATCATTGTCAGAATATCCTGCTCTGAGATAGTTCTGCGCATAAATGGTTGGTGTATTTGCATTCACGGTGCTTCCTACAGAAGAAAGATCATATGCTCTTCCGTAAGTATAACCCAACATTCCACCCCAGTTTCTGGTGATTGGTTTTTCCAGTTTAGAAGTGAAAGTGAATGAATGCCCAACATTGTTATTGGTCAACACCAGCGCCTGACCGATACCTGGGTTATGAAAACGTGCATTGGTTGCAGCAGTTCCAGATAAACCAAGAGCAGGGAAAACATCTCTTCTGTCGCCGCCCGCGTTGAAAGTTCCAGACGGACCTTTCAAGTTCGCATCGATATAATGCAATGCATGCAGATTCTTGTTGTAAATCAATTCCAAGGTTCCGATGACGCCACCGAACAATTTCTGGTCAATCGCAATATTGGTCTTCCAGTTCATGGGGAATCTGAGATCTTGCTCACCATAGTTCAGGTTGTATCCACGCAATGCTTTCACATCTGTTGAAGATGGTGTATACCTGGTTGGATTCAAAGTGAATGGATAAGCAGATGCAGTTGCACCGGTAACATTGATTAAACCAATGTTCACACCGTTGTTACCCAACTGGTTGCTGAGCAATACATAGGGCATTCTTGAAAGGAAGAGTCCTGTTCCACCGCGAACCTGTGTCTTCCTGTTTCCATTCACATCCCAGTTGAAACCGAAACGTGGAGAAACATACAATCTTGACCCAGGCATGGTTCCCATGTCAATTTTCAATGGATCTCCTTCTGGTCTGAAGAATGTCAAACTGTTGACATACTCATTGGAGTAATCAGATGCAGTATTCGGAATGGCAAGATAATCGAAACGGATACCGTAGTTCATACGGAAGTTCTTGCTCGCTCTGTACTCATCCTGAATATATGCACTGAGGATATTGTTCTTGAATGTCTGCCAAGGTTTTTGTCCGTCAGGCAACAATGTATAACGATAGTTGAAACGGTTGATGGCAACAGGTGAAGTCACCAAATTGTTGTTGGCCAAATACGCTTCTGCAGCAGTTTTGAAATCTGCGATGCTGTTGAATACCCACACACCGTTGGATGCATAGAAGAAGAGGTTGTTCGACTTGAATGATTCAAATGCAGCACCGATGGTGATGTTGTGCTTGCCCTTGATCAAGGTGGTGTTGTTGGTGATATTGAAAGTCTGATAGTTCAACTTGTTGTCTGGTGTGAACGGATCAAATCCAACCGTTGTATACGTTTGGTTGTCTCTCAAAATATCAACAGTAGGGAACATTGCTGTTCTGTATTTTCTGTCTTCGATCTGCTTGTTGAATGTAACCAGGAACTGATTGGAAACACTCTTTTTCAAGTTTGAATTCAATTCTGCTACGATAGAACGTGTGTTGTCCTGGATGATATAACCGGTATTTTGTCCGGAGATGGCATTCGCACGGTTTTGTCTGTTACCATTACCTGCAGTGTTACCGGAGTTGGAGTTGCTGATGATCGCATCACTCTGAGAATCGTGGTGAGAATAACGAACTGTCAGCTTGTGCTTGTCGCTGATGTTGTAATCAAAACGTGCAAGCAATTTATTAGAAGAAGAAATATTGTTGTAGTTGTCGATCGCTCCCATGTCCCAGTTGAACTTGCTCAACATGAAAGATTTCAGATCCAACAAATCAGCTTCTGTAGTTCTGGATACGTTTCCGATGGCACCAGTCTTGTTGGCCACCCACTCCAATGCAGGCTTCTCGTCTTTTACGAATTCGCCGTTGATGAAGAAGAACAATTTATTCTTGATGATCGGACCACCGATTCTGAAACCATTGGTTGCAGTGCTGAAAGGAACTTTCGGAACGTTGTCCACCGCACTGTTTGCTTTGGTACCTGCCAAATCCCTGTTGCTCCAGAAACGGAAAGCAGATCCGGTGATTTCATTGGTACCAGAACGTGTTACAGCATTCAGGTTTGCACCTACGAAACCTGATTGCTTGATATCATATGGAGTGATGTTCACCTGAACTTCTTCCAAGGCATCCAAAGAAATCGCAGTAGAACCTGTACGTCCGCCTGCCTGCGCCTGGCTACCCAAACCAAATCCGTTGTTGAATACAGAACCGTCAATCGTGAAGTTGTTGAAACGTGAATCCTGCGCAGCGAATGAACGACCGTTGCCGTATGCATTGTACTTCACGATGTCATTGACTGTACGGCCGATGGTGGGTGTTGCATTGATCACCTGTCTTCCCAAAGTGATGGAAGCACCATTTGCTTTGGAGTTGATGATGGGATTCTGCACACCTTTGATGACTACGCTCTGCAATTGTACTGCATCGCTTTTCATCACCACTTCAACGTTGGCAGCATTACCAAGAGAAGCATATACATCCTGCTCTTCGTATTTTTTATATCCTGCAAATGTTACAGTAACCAAATAAGGTCCGCCTACACGAACGTTCAGGATTGTATACAAACCATCTCTTCCGGTTACGGTAGAATACCTTGTACCAGATGGCTGGTGCACGGCAACTACTGTAGCTCCCTCGAGACCCTTGTTGTCCTCACCTCTTACGCTACCTGTGATGCTTGAACTTGTTACCTGACCATAGGTAAGCGTAACAACCACTGTAAAAAATGCCAACAGTGATAAAATTTTAGCTCTCATATTAATTGTGATTTGATTTTCGGTGCAAAATTAACATTTCATAACGGAAGGTTGTTGAGTTTTTCATGAACTTATTATGAACAATGGCAATATTTCTCAGGGTTTTATGTTGTAAGTTGTAAGTTATAGGTTCAATACAATTGATTAAATCACTAACTTACCACAACAACTTTCAACCTACAACCTACAACTTAAAACTTATAACTTATTGAATATGAACACATTCGATGCTATTGTAGTCGGCTCGGGCATCTCCGGAGGCTGGGCAGCCAAGGAGCTGACCGAAAAAGGACTCCATACATTATTATTGGAGCGAGGCCGCAATGTAGAACATATTAAAGATTATACTAATACAGAAAAAGACCCCTGGGAATTGCCGCACCGTGGACAAAATGCCAATTCCGACAGGGAAAACTCGCCGATCCAAAGCAAATGCTATGCCTACAACGAGGTTTCAGGCAAGTTTTTCGTGAACGATCTCGAAAATCCATACAACCAGGTCAAGCCGTTTGACTGGATCCGCGGTTACCATGTGGGAGGAAGATCGATCATGTGGGGACGCCAATGCTATCGCTGGAGTGATCTTGACTTCGAAGCGAATGCAAAAGACGGATACGGAACCGATTGGCCCATCCGCTACAAAGACATCGCACCCTGGTACAGCTACGTCGAAAAATTTGTGGGCATCAGCGGATCCAAAGAAAATCTTCCGCAATTGCCCGATGGAGAATTTCTTCCACCGATGCAACTCAACTGCGTTGAACAAATGGTGGCGGAAAATTTAAAAAATAAAATGAACAGAGCTGTCATCATCGGCAGATCTGCCAACCATACTTCCAAAGTTGGCAACCGCGGACCCTGTCAGTTTAGAAACAAATGTCACGAGGGTTGCCCATTCAGCGGATATTTCAGTTCCAACTCAGCAACCATTCCCGCTGCTGCTGCAACAGGATTCCTCACACTTCGTCCCAACTCCATTGTGATGGAAGTGATCTACGACAAAGATTCCAAACGCGCCAAAGGTGTGCGCATCCTCGACAGCGAAACAATGAAAACAGAAGAATACTTTGCAAAAATTATTTTTCTGAACGCGTCCACACTCGGCACCACACATATTTTATTGAACTCAACTTCAGATGCATTCCCCAATGGATTGGGAAATTCATCGGAACAGGTGGGACACAATTTGATGGACCATCATTATGGTGTGGGTGCATACGGTGATTTTGATGGATACCAGGACAAGTATACCTATGGAAGAAGACCCAACGGTATTTACGTACCACGCTTCAGAAACCTGGATGGTGGCTCATCTGCAGGATATCTCCGCGGATTCGGATACCAGGGCGGTGCGTCGAGAAACAGACAATGGTCAGATCAAATCGGCGTTGCATTGAAAGAATCTGTCACCGAACCGGGCAACTGGTCGATGGGATGGGGCTCATGGGGTGAACACCTTCCTTATTATGAAAACAAAGCAACACTGAACAAAGACAAGAAAGACAAATACGGATTGCCTACACTGGACATCGACTGCGAGTTCAAAGAAAATGAACTCAAGATGCGCAAAGACATGATGAACAGCGGAGCAGAAATGCTCGAAGCAGCAGGCATCAAAAATGTAAAGACCTACGACAACATGCCGGCACCGGGATTCTGCATCCATGAAATGGGAACAGCTAGAATGGGCAACGACCCGAAAACTTCAGTGCTCAACAAGTGGAACCAAATGCACGATGTGAAAAATGTTTTCATCACCGACGGATCCTGCATGTCGTCCTCCGCTTGCCAAAATCCATCCATCACCTACATGGCCCTCACCGCCCGCGCAGTGGATTATGCGGTAGGGGAGATGAAGAAACAGAATATCTAGTTGTAATTGTTGTAGTGGTTGTAGTTGTTATAATGGTTATAAGTTGTAAGTTGTAAGTAATACAGTTGTCG
>JBEGMC010000089.1:0-60270 GCA_041183265.1 Bacteroidota bacterium | reverse complement strand
ACAGCCCAACGCAATATGATTTGCGCTGGTGTTTTTTGGTATTTTTCTGCCAGCTTTTGCAAACGCGGGTCATTGAATTTTTGTCCCCTTACCAATGGAGTATAGGCCTGCAAAACAACTTCATGTTTTTTACAATAATCCCATTCTTCTTGCAAGAATAAAAAAGGACTGAATTCCATTTGGTTGACAGATGGAATGATGTTTGCGTATGTTTCCAGTTCCAATAGAAACGGCATGAGGTAGTTGGCTACACCGATGTTTTTTACCATTTTATTTTCGTACAGAAATTCAATGGCTTTCCAAGTCTCTTTGCGGTGCTCTTTTATGGGCCAGTGAATGAGGTACAAATCGATCTGTGCTGCATTCAGTGCCTTCATGCTTTTTTCAAAAGCTTTCAGTGTGGCATCATAACCCTGGTCGCAGTTATTTACTTTGGTGGTGAGAAAAATTTCATCTCTTGGAATACCTGAGCGCCGTATGCCTTCTCCTATTTGTTGCTCATTTTCATACATCGCTGCCGTATCGATCAGGCGATATCCTGTTTCCAATGCATATTGTACTGCATGCACTGCTTCTGTTGCATGCATGTCGTATACACCCAAACCCAATAAAGGCATTTGATTGCCATTGTTCAGCGTTGCATTCAAAGGTTGATTGATCAATCCCATGATTGGAGTCCCAATAGCTTTTTACCCAATTCGTTTAGCTCAGCAGTTTTGTATTTTGTTTGTTCCCATTTTCTTGGATCACCCGGGAAGGCATAGCCTTCAGGTGCGATGCGGTCGCGCCATGAGTTGATCCTCCATTGTCTTTGCGCTTCATCGTTTTCCTGAACCGGCATCATGGAGATGTATTGTGCAATCCGTACTTTGTCGCCAGATAAATTCGGACGAATGCCATGCGGCAAGAGGCTGTTGAAGATCAGCAGGTCACCTGCTTCGAGTTTTACTTTCACCATTTTATCTTCAAATCCCCTGGTGTCTGGCTGGAACCTGTTTCTGTCTTCCGGTTGGCTCAGTTTCCAAGTATCGTATTCCCTCATGAGAGAAGGAATGCATTGGAATCCTCCCATGTTTTCATCTGTTTGATCAGCCAGTGCCAATACGCCCTGCACGTTTTCAGGTTTGGTTTCAGGGTCATAGTCCCAGTGAATGAATCCCTTGAATTCAAATCCCTCTCTCATTGGAAAGTTGAGATTGGCTCTGTCGATTGTTACCCAAAGTTTGTCTGTACCCCAAACATCTGCGAATGCCTCGTATACGCGTTGTTGCTGGCGATTGTCCCATAACAATTGATGATTGTACACCTCTACCATCCCGCTGTTGGTTAGTTCTTTCATGCGCATTTCCGCACGGGGAGGGGCATACCAGGATTCTTTGTCGTTGGGATCTTTTTCTTCAAACTCCCAAAGAAAGGCTGCTGTCTTTAGCGCCTGCTCCCGAGGCACGGCTTCTTTGATGACAACGTATCCATTGTGTTTCCAGAACTTCCAATCTTCTTCACTCAGGACTTTCAATGGTTTTCCATTGGAACGGTCATTCAATTTTATTTTACTGGACGTTGCGGTGGAAGGATTTCCGGGAATGTCTTTGTGATTGGTATTGGCCATGGTTGGCTGCATCGTTGGTTGCATGCTCATAAGTTTTGTTTTTGTTTCCTTGGTAAAAGTAAAGCCTCGAAAATTCCACGCAAATACCAAATTTGACCATTATTTGTACAATATTGACATATTTTATATTTTGTATTCATATAATGATCAATAAAGGGCAAAATATCACTGCACTGGAGAAGATTTCTCCCGATCCTGATAGTTCTTTTCATATCATGGTGAATCCCAAATTGAATGATTTTTTCTTTTGGCATTTTCATCCAGAAATAGAATTGGTATTCATTGAAGGCGCTGATGGAACAAGACATGTGGGAGATCACATATCACATTACAAGGAAAGTGACCTTGTATTGATTGGTTCTTACATTCCGCATCTCAATTTTGATTATGGCATCAAAACGGAATATGAAAAAACTGTATTGCACATACAGGAAGATTTTTTGGCAGATGTTTTAATCAAGACGCCAGAGTTCAATACCATTGCCCAATTGTTTGAAAAAGCTGCTCATGGAATTGTATTTGGAGAAACAACGAAAAATAAATTGAAACAAAGAATAAAGCAGTTACACGCGCGGCAAGGCTTCAGCAGATTTCTGGAAGTATTGGATATGTTACAACTGCTTTCTGTTTCAAATGATATGCAGCTTTTGCATGAACATCCATATCAAAACAGTTTTCACCGCAAGGAACAAGAAAGGCTTGCCAGCATTTATGATTTTATACATGCACATTATACAGAAGAAATTAGTATTCAACAGGCTGCTGCTATTGCTAATTTGAGTCCGGAAGCATTTTGCCGCTATTTCAAACGCATGACCAGGCTTACTTTTGTTGATTTTCTCAATCGATTCCGGATCAGTCAGTCAAAACGATTGTTGAGGATGGACAAGTCTATTTCTGAAGTATGTTTTGAATGTGGCTTTGACAGCCTTTCTTATTTTAATCGGACTTTTAAGAAATACAATGGAGAAGCTCCCTCCGCTTTTAAAAGGAGATTTGCGGTTCATCGATGATTTTGAGTCCTATCCCCATTTCACTACCTTCGCACACAAATAAATCATTATGTCTCTGATTGTAGTTGGTACCATGGCCTTTGATGCAATTGAAACTCCATTTGGAAAGAGCGACCGCATCATTGGTGGTGCTGCAACATATATAGCATTGAGTGCTTCCAATTTTGTAAAGCCCATCCATCAAATTTCAGTTGTTGGAGGTGATTTTCCTCAAGCAGAATTGGATCATCTTAGTTCATTGGGAGTTCAATTGGAAGGTGTGCAGATCAAAAAAGATGAAAAATCTTTTTTCTGGGCAGGACGTTACCACATGGACATGAATGAGCGCGACACATTGGATACACAATTGAATGTACTCGCCAATTTCACACCCGTGGTTCCCGATAGTTATCAGGATGCGGAATTTCTGATGCTCGGAAATTTGGTGCCTGCTGTTCAAATGAGTGTGTTGAATCAAATGAAGAAGAAGCCAAAACTGGTGGTGATGGATACAATGAATTTTTGGATGGAAACAGCCATGGCAGATCTTGAAGCAGTATTGAAAAAAGTAGATGTATTGTTGGTGAATGACAGTGAAGCAAGACAGTTGAGTGGACAGTATTCATTGGTAAAAGCTGCGAAAACCATCATGGGCATGGGTCCGAAGTATTTGGTAGTGAAGAAAGGGGAACACGGTGCCCTGTTGTTTCATGGTGATAAAGTTTTTGTTGCACCTGCATTGCCATTGGAAGAGGTATTTGATCCGACTGGTGCGGGGGATACATTCGCTGGCGGATTTGTTGGACATATTGCCAAGACAAAAGATGTCTCTTTTGAAAACATGAAAACAGCCATCATTGTTGGTTCTGCAATGGCTTCATTCTGCGTTGAGAAATTTGGAACAACAAGGATGAAAGAAATAAGCAAGGAAGATATCCAAGGCAGGATTCAACAATTTGTTGACCTGGTTAATTTTGACATCAGCATCATCTGATCCCCATCAGTATTTTTTCTTTTACGGTTCTTGCATTCAAATGGAATGTTTCAATGTAAATGATGTATTGCCCAGTTGGCAATATCTGCTCTCGGTTCAATCCATTCCATATGATGTTTCCATTTGTTCCAAGCAATTGATTATCTAAGATTTTGTAGATCATGTTTCCATTCAAACCCAGCAGGTAAATGCTGCACTTATAACCTGGTACTTTCATTTGGTATGAAATGGATAAATAATCATCTATACCATCATTATTGGGCGAGATAATTTTGGAAGCAACATG
The DNA here is from genome assembly GCA_041183265.1 of Bacteroidota bacterium. Classification (GTDB taxonomy): domain Bacteria; phylum Bacteroidota; class Bacteroidia; order Chitinophagales; family Chitinophagaceae; genus Pollutibacter. The sequence goes on along the minus strand of JBEGMC010000089.1, from coordinate 56,389 downwards.
AAACAATGCCTGAGAGGATGCCAACTTATTGTATTGTGAATTTTCCAATGTAGGAGTTCCATATCCTGAGGTGGACGATGCTGAATGCCAGTTGCTTGGATCATCCGATGACATGTTGAATTGAATGCGTTCGAGTGAAACGCCCGATCGATCAGCCAGAAATGGGTCATGCATCTTTTCGGTGTATGACATTTTATCTATCAGTTTGCCTTGTTTATCTACCAATACAATGGTCCCTTCATCATCCGAAAGGGAAGGCATGGTTTTCATTTGAATCATTTTTTTCGGGATTGCACCTGGCCAATGTTTTCTGACAAATGATGTATCCTCTGATATGACCAAATAATCACCCGGAAATAGATTGAAAAAACCATCACCCATCTTGTAACTGGTATTCAGGCTGCCCAAAGAATTGTACGAAGAAAGATAGAGGTCGTATGCATTAACTACACCCTTACCATGATTGTACAATTCAACAAAATCCTCTCCGTCTGACGGGGGATTGAAAAGGACCTCATTGATCAAGATGTCTTTTGGAAAGGGTTCTTTTAAAAGTCCCGTTTGAACAACCCCCGTAAATGCTTTCTCTTTTTTGCAGCCAAGTATATTTTTAATTTCAACGGTATAGATGGTGTTTGATTGGATGGGTGATTTCAATTTGATCCAAGCAGCATCGAACAAGGGTCCATCTGAGATGACTTCTTGAATTTGATCAGCCATATTTGAAAGCAGGTAATTTGCAGGATTGGCAAGCGAGTTGCTGTCCATCCCATTTTCCAACTGCAGCAAAAGTGTTTTTTCATTGACCGCCACACACTGCCTGATCTCAAAACTGTTTTGGATTGTTTTTTTCAGATAGATGCTGTTTTCAAGTCCCGGTGTTCCACCATTTCTGTGGGTACTCGATCCCCAATTGTTTTTTTCACAGGGTTTCAGTGGATCGATCATTTCCAGACTCCATCCACCACTTGCTTTGATTCCATTTTCATGCCAGGATGATTGGTAGCGCACAGCATGTATGGTTCTGTGGTCGGGTGATTTAAGCGCAAGTGTTCCTTCCTCATTGATCAATACCGGAAAAGCATTCAAAGCAACAGTTCGTATGGTGGAGAAGTAGGCAGCGTTTGATTTAGAGCAAAGCACTACCATGCTATCCGGTTTCAACAGTGTTGCTGTTCCAATTGAATAGCTGGAAGTTCCTTTTTCAATCTTCCATTTGTTCAGGTCAATCGTCTGTTTGCTGCAGTTTCTCAGTTCAATGTATTCTGCATTGGGAAGTCCGATTACGGGAGTTGGGTCAACCATGATTTCATTGATGACTACTGCATATCTTTCGACCTGTGCATGCAATACACCTATATTCAACATGCATATACAAATCCATTTCACATGGTGAAACTAGTATCCATAAAACGTTTGCGTAAAGTGAAATCAACTTTTATTTGGTAGAAAAAAACCAGCTCATTAGCTTTGCTGTCTCGATGAACACGATAAAAAATACAAAAAAGAACAAAAAACATTCCTGAAGGAAGGTTGGTTCTCTTTTGTACATCAAATAAGTAACGACCTTCCAAATTTTGGGAGGTCTTTTTTTTAAATCACCCGCAAGGGTAAAAAAACTGAATATGAAAGTAGCCGTAGTAGGTGCAACCGGACTCGTAGGCACCAAGATGTTACAGGTTTTGGAGGAAAGAAATTTTCCTGTCACGGAATTGATTCCTGTTGCCTCAGAGAAATCTTTAGGTAAGGAAGTAATATTCAAGGGCAAGGGTTATAAAGTTGTTGGCATGCAGACTGCCATAGATATGCAACCTGCAGTGGCTTTGTTTTCTGCGGGCGGCAGTACATCTACTGAATGGGCTCCGAATTTTGCTGCTGCGGGTATTACGGTGATCGATAATTCTTCTGCGTGGAGGATGGACCCAACCAAAAAATTGGTGGTACCAGAAATCAATGCAGATGCATTGACAGCCGAAGATAAAATCATTGCCAATCCAAATTGTTCAACCATTCAAATGGTGGTTGCTTTGGCGCCTTTGCACAAAAGATACAAAGCAAAGAGAATTGTTGTGAGTACCTACCAAAGCGTAACCGGTACGGGTGTAAAAGCAGTAAATCAGCTGATGAATGAACGCAAAGGTGTGCAGGGCGAAATGGCATATGCCTATCCGATTGATCTCAATGTAATTCCTCAGATCGATGTATTTCTCGACAATGGATATACCAAGGAGGAAATGAAGATGGTGAATGAGACCAAGAAGATCATGCGCGATGACAGCATCCGTGTTACCTCAACCACTGTTCGTATTCCGGTGATGGGCGGACACAGCGAAAGTGTGAACATTGAGTTTGAGGAAGAGTTTGACATGGATGAAGTGAGAAAAATACTTTCAGCTTCACCGGGCGTTGTGTTGGTGGATGATCCCTCCAAGCAGCAATATCCCATGCCGAAGGATGCGCATGAACGCGACGAAGTATTTGTTGGAAGATTGCGCAGAGACGAGACACAGCCCAAGACCTTGAACATGTGGATCGTAAGCGACAACCTCCGCAAAGGTGCCGCTACGAATGCAGTTCAAGTAGCGGAGTATCTATTGGGGAAGGGTTTGATATAAACTGTCAATCGTCAACAGTTAACTGTTAACCGTTGACGGTTGTTATCATTTCTATGAATGCGGCTTCATCCAAAATCTGAATCGTAGCAATTTTTTTTGCTTTCTCCAATTTGGATCCAGCGTCTTCACCTACAACCAAAAAGTCAAGCTTGCTGCTTACTCCTGATAGTATTTTTCCTCCGTTGGCCTCCACCATTTCTTCTGCTTGAGAGCGTTTGAGCTGATTGAGGGTTCCGGTGAAGAGAAAAGTTTTGCCTTCGAGTTTTCCTCCGGTTGACTGTTGTTTGATGCTGTTCAATTGGAGTCCGAGTGCTTCCAGCTCCCTCAGCATTTCCACATTTTCTTTCTTGCTGAAATACTGATAGATACTGTCTGCAACTTTAACACCGACATCCTCCATTTTTTGCAGGCTCTCCAAGTCCAACTTGCTCAGATCCAGCAAATGATCGACCGATTGCGCAATGGTTTTTGCAGTTGTTTCACCAACATAGCGTATACCCAGCGCGTTTATCAGTCTGAAGAGGGGTTGTTGTTTTGATTTTTCAATTGCTTCATGAAGATTGGTGACTGACTTCGCACCAAATCCATCCATCGTTCTGATCGTGTCAAATGGGAGTTTATAAATGGAAGGAATATTTTTCAGCCAACCCAGTTCATGAAACTTGCGGATGTTTGCGTCACCAAGTCCACGAATATCCATCGCATCTTTACTGGTGAAATGGATCATTCGCTCCACAACTTGTGCATCGCATTGATCATTCGGGCATCTCCACACGGCTTCTTCCTCTGGTTTGATCAACGATGTTTGGCAAACGGGACAAACAGTCGGGAATGATATTTCTTGTTCTGCACCTGTTCTTAATTCAGGGAATGATTTGACAATATATGGAATGACGTCGCCTGCTCTCTCTACCAGCAACGTATCACCCAAGCGAATATCTTTTTCATGGATGAAGTCCTGGTTGTGCAAGGAGATCGACGCTACGGTAACACCTCCAATCGGGACGGGTTGAATTTTTGCAACAGGTGTTACGCTGCCCGTTCTTCCAACTTGGAATTCAACTTGCAGAAGTTTGCTGGTGGCCTGACGTGCTTTGAATTTATAGGCGATGGCCCAGCGCGGGTGATGGGTGGTCATGCCCAAGCGATCCTGCAATGAAAACGCATTTACTTTGATGACGAGTCCATCGATTTCATAAGGCAACTCATCTCTTTTCTCTTCAAATGCGTGACAAAAATCTATGACGGATTGAATGCCTTTGAGGACTTTCATTTCTTGCACCGGACTCCTAAAGCCCAGTTCCCAGAGCATTTCAAGCGATTTTGAATGCGAAGGAATTTCTCTTGTTGCTCCCTCTGTATGAACATAAGCAAGATGATAAATAAAGGCTTCCAAATTTCTCTTTGCTACAATGGAAGCATCTTTGATGCGCAAGGAGCCCGATGCTGCATTGCGCGGATTCGCCAGTGGCGGAAGATTTTGCTCAACGAGTCCTTCGTTGAATTTTTGAAAACTTTTTTTATTCATCAACACTTCACCCCTTATTTCCGCTTGTTGAATACCGTATTTCGAAAACGGTGCAGAAAGGGGGATGGATTTGATTTGTTTGAGGTTGAGGGTGATGTCTTCTCCTGCAACGCCATCGCCTCTGGTTGCACCTCTCACAAAGAGATCGTTCTCATATACCAGTGAAATACTCGCCCCGTCAAATTTGGGTTCGATGCAATAAGACAACTCATCGAGTCCGGTGAGCTCCCTCGCTTTTCTGTCCCAGTCCAGCAAGTCATCTGCATCATAAGAGTTTTCCAATGATAACATTGGTACAAGGTGTTGTGCAGTATTGAATTGTTTTGTAAAACCTGCACCTACGCGTTGTGTGGGTGAATCAGCCGTGATGATGGATGGATTGGCTGCTTCGGTTTTTTCCAGCAATTTGTAGAGTTGATCGAATTCTACATCCGCGATGAGCGGGTCATTCATGACATAGTACCTGTGTTCGTGGAATCGAATGCAGGTGCGCAACTCTTCCACATGCTTGGAGGCCCATTCATTGTCATTTCTTTTCTCAAGAAATGTCTTGCTCAGTTCTTGTATTTTTTTTATTTCTTCCTTGTCAAACATGGCTGAATCAGAGAATAAAAATAAATGAATAGCGTTTCATTTCAGCCGATTTGGACTTCTAATTTGAAGTCTTCATGGGAGCATGGATCAATACCTTGGTAATAGACTAATGATAGAGCAATTGTTTACTGATAAGGGTGCCCTTGTTTGTTTTCAGCACAACATAGTATATGCCGTTGCCCAAGATCTTGGATGATAACTGTGATTTTGGGAGTGGGATTTGGTGCTGACCTGCATGCTTGAAACCGCGCATGATTTCTTTCACAATACGACCCTGGTTGTCATAGACGCTGATATCAACCTGAGAAGCATCTAAAAGTTTATACCCAATCATGGTGCTTTCATGGATGGGGTTTGGGATGATGGTCAGCTGATCCGTTTGTGGGCTGATGGGTTGTGAAACGGAAGTGATGATGGTATTGCTCAGGTTTCTGTTCAAATACACATGGAATTCTCCCGGTTCCAATGTCATGGAACTGCTTGTGCTGTTGAGGTTGATGGAAGTACCGTTCAAATAACTGTACCAGGTTCCGGTGCTGGGGAAGTTGATGGTGGATGTACGCGCTGCGATATCAAAATTTCCAATCACGACTACCTTCAAAGAATCTCCATTGATCTGAAGCCATTTGAAAGGAGAGGATAAATCGTATGTGAAAGGTGTTGAAGTGAAAGTGTTTTGAAAATTCGGATTCGTTCTCAACTTCAGCAGGTTGGCATATTTGTTGAAGAGTGATTTTTTGAACGGATTGTTGAGATAACTCCAAACAGGTGGTTTGTTGTCGAGTCTGCATGCGCTGTTCACCGTTCCATTTCCACATGTATTGATGGAAAAGGGGAATCCCAATTCTCCAAACTGCCACATCATTTTTGGGCCCGGCATCATCGACCAGAAAGCTGCTGCCTGCGACATCCGCTGCAATGCTGTATTGCTGTCTCTCGTAGAGTAATTGACTGACTGATTTCCAAAGCTGATGTTTTTGTACATGAGTCTTTCTTCATCGTGGCTTTCCATATAGCCAATCAGGTGCGGCTGTTGCCAATTTCTTTTGCTGTGCAAGATGCCACTGAAGTCAGCATCTTGGCTGTACCCCATTGTGGCTTGATTGAAATTGTAATTGCCGTTTCCCCAAAACATCATACCATGGTCTGCCAATTCTTTTTCCTCGGAATTGTCTGCAAAATGTTCGAGTATACAGTAACTGCCATTGGACACCAGTTGCATGGTGTCATAGATTCTTTTCCATGTGGCAATTCTGTTTGCATCGTAGTTGCCCCAGGCTGAAACATTGTTGGGATTGTTGGTTTGGGTAAATCCTTTTGATAGATCCCACCTGAATCCGTCCAGTTTATAATTGATCAGCCAATGTCTGATCATTCTGTTCAATAAGTTTTTAGTGGCAGTTGATTCGTGGTTGAAATCATAACCAACATTGTAGGGATGTTTTGCATCCGGATTCAACCAGGGATTGGAGGTGGAGGGTTTGTTGCTGATGGAGTCCCAATACATTTGTGCCACAGGCGAAGAACCAAAGGCATGGTTCATCACCATGTCGAGTACAACCGCTATTCCCTGTGCATGACACTCATCGATGAATGCCTTGAATGCCTGTTCGGTCCCATAATACTTATCAACTGCAAAAAAGAAATTTGGGTTGTAGCCCCAACTCAGGTTGCCTTCGAATTCAGTCACGGGCATCAGTTGGATGGTATTGACACCTAATTTTTTGAGGTAGGGAATGGTGTCTTTGAGGGTTTGAAAATTCTGGTTGGCGAGAAAGTCTCTGATGAGCAGTTCATAGATGATGAGGTTTCTCTTATCCGGACGTTTGAAGTTGTTTGCTTTCCATGCATAAGCAGGTTTTCCGGTTTGGAGGATACTGACAATACCGCTTGCCTTGTCTTTTGGAAAGCTTTTTAAATTCGGATAGGTAGTTGAAGGGATGAAGCCATCATTGTTGGGGTCCAATACTTTTTCTGTGTTGTAGTCAGCAACGCGCAGACTGCCATCGATCAAATATTGGTAAGCATATTCCACACCGGATTTCAATCCAGTGATTCTTGTCCAAAAATAATTTCCGTCAGGTGTCTTGTTCATCTGACCTGCTTCGTTTTCGGTCCAGTTGTTGAAATCACCTATCACTGCAATTCTATTTTTACCAGGTGCGTGGATCACGAGATAAGCAGAGCTGTCGCCCGCTTCATAGGTGATGCCCTCGCTGATACCAGTGGGCAATGAAGCGATGGCAGCATTGCCCGCCAGAAAAAATTGAATGGTGTCTTTGTGAATGGATCCATTGGTAAAAGTTGCCTGTGCAATGATTTGTTGTGTGCCGCCTTTGTTGACGATGATTTCTTTGCTGATGGATGAACTTCCATCGGCAGTTGCAGTTGTTTCACCGTTGTAATTGATTTGCAATTTGGCAGGGGAGCTTGCGTTGGCTGCAATGGCAAGCTTGTCTCCCACCTTCACATTGAGTGGCTGTAAGGTTCTGATGTACTTCGGTTGAGAGATGGGCTCATCGATGCGGATGAAGTCACCTGCAGGATAAACCGGAATGTACATATCAGAAGCGTCGTCGTTGCGCAGCACCTTGTTTCCGTTTCCTGATCTGAACAGGATGGCTATTTTTTCAATTTTTTCATTGGAATTTGTAATGCCAAAATAACTGCGAAGTCCACCATTGATGGTGAAGGTCCACTCATTGGTACCCGTCGAAGGAGCATTGGCTGCCGGGTTGGTGGTACCCCAATCAAATTTTACATATTTCCAGCCTGATGGTCCGCTGCTCAGATTGGTGATGACACCAATATGCACATATACATCACTTGCAGGGGTGTAGCCTAGCAACCCTTTGTTCCCCCCGTTGGCATTCGCCTTGATGCTGATGGAGCTGCTGTTTTCTGTAATAAATGAAGGTGTCCATTGCAGCTGTGCACGGGAGGTTGTCCAGATACTCTGCAGCACCAGGAAACCGATCAGCAAAATGGACTTGCGCATCATTCAATGTGTATTATTTACGCAATATAGGGATGAATTCGATGTAAAAATCTGCCAAATTTCTGCTAAACAGGCCCTGGGTAACTTTTACAGCAGCTTTGTAAAATAAGTTCAACAGCCTATTGCCAATTCAAAAAAAAATATTTAATTGCATCCTTAGTGTATTTTTAACACAATATTAATCCAGCGATCATATTCGTTTTTGTGTGAAAAAGACACTTTAAAAAATTTTCAAATTATGAATACTTCATTAAAGCCTGCGCTCAATCACTTTCGATTGCTTGTGATTGCGCTATTTGCCATGTTGTCTTCATTGGCACAAGAAAAAACGGTACAGGGAAGGGTTTCAGACAATGCAACCGGTTCTCCCATTGCCGGCGCTTCTGTAACATTGAAGGGTGGTACATCCGGAGTGATTACAGATGCCAATGGAAATTTCAGTATCAAAGTTTCTGCAGCATCCAAACAATTATCCGTGAGTTCATCCGGATACACTGCTGTTGATGTTGACATTGCAAACGGGATACTCGACATCAAATTGACATCTGCCTCGTCTACCTTGGGAGAAGTTGTGGTCATTGGTTACGGTGCAGCAAGAAAAAAAGATTTAACTGGTAGTGTTGCTTCTGTTTCAAGCAAAGATTTTGTCAAAGGTGCATTGACCACTCCTGAGCAATTGATTCAGGGTAAAGTGGCCGGTGTGCAGATCACATCCAACAGCGGTGCGCCGGGAGCGGGAAGCACCATCAGGATCAGAGGCGGTGCATCTTTGAATGCAAGCAATGATCCATTGATTGTTGTAGATGGAATGCCGCTTGACAACGGTGGAATCGCCGGACAAGCCAATCCGCTTTCTCTCATCAATCCGAATGATATTGAAAACTTCACCATTTTGAAAGATGCTTCTGCAGCAGCCATCTATGGTTCGCGTGCATCCAACGGTGTCATCATGATCACCACCAGAAAGGGTGCAAGCGGTAAACCAGTTGTATCCTTCAACTCATTGTTGTCTGTTGGCAGCATTGCAAAAAAAGCAGATGTATTGACAGGTGATGAGATCAGAGATTTTGTAAACGCCAATGGCAATGCATCCATGAAGGCTTTGCTGGGTCAGGAGAATACCGACTGGCAAAACCAGATTTATCAAAATGCATTGACAAGTGATAATAATATCAGCGTGAGAGGCTCCATCAAGAAACTTCCATACAGGGTTTCACTCGGTTACCTCAACCAAAATGGTATTTTGAAAACAGGCAATCTGGCGCGTACCACATTGGGATTGAACCTCAATCCAACCTTGTTCGACAACCACCTCAAAATTGATTTCAATATCAAATCATCCATGAGCCAGTCCGTTTTTGCAAACGAAGGTGCGATTGGTGCGGCAGTCAATTTTGATCCAACCAAACCGGTTTATTCCGGCAAAAACGATTACGGTGGGTATTGGGAGTGGCTGGATCCAACTTCTGCAACCGGACTCAAAGCGTTGTCACCCAAGAATCCGCTGGGAATCCTGATGCTGCGCGATGACAGAAGTGATGTGAGCCGTCACATTGCCAATGTATTGGCTGATTATAAATTTCATTTCTTGCCAGAGTTGCGTGCAGTGGTAAATGCGGGTGCTGATATCGCTGATGGAAAAGGAACCATCGTAGTGCCAGAGGAAGCAGCGAGCACTTTCAAGCGTTTCAAAGATGCCAGCAATAAATTTCATGGTGGTGTAAACAATGAGTACAGACAAAAAAGGCAAAATGCTTATTTGAATGCTTACCTCAACTATGCCAAAGAAATTGAAAGCATCAAAACACGTGTTGATCTTACAGCAGGTTATGAGTACCAGGATTACATGACAACCAATTACAATTTTGCTGATAAGACTTTTGACAATACCATCGTCACTACACCAAATTTTGAATTTGACAAACCTCAGTACAGATTGAGCTCGATGTTGGCAAGAGCAAACATCAGCATCATGAATAAATACCTCATCACAGCTTCGGTCAGACAAGACGGTTCATCTAAATTCAATGTGGACAATCGTTTCGGTCTTTTCCCATCTGCAGCTTTTGCATGGAAACTGAACGAAGAATCATTCCTGAAAAATTCCAAAACCATCAGTGATCTAAAATTAAGGATTGGTTATGGTGTTACCGGTCAGCAGGATGGAATCGGGTACTACGATTATATTTCTTATTACAACCTGAGCTCTTTGACAGCACAATATCAATTCGGCAATACTTTCTATCAGATGTTCCGTCCGGGTGGTTATTATTTCAACCGCAAGTGGGAACAAACAGCCACCACCAACCTCGCAGTTGATTTTGGATTGCTGGATGGAAGAGTAAGCGGTACAGTTGAACTTTACAGGAGAGAGACCAAGGACCTGCTGAATGAAATCAACCAGCCTGCAGGTACCAACTTCTCCAACAAGATTGTTGCGAATGTTGGAACCATGGAAAACAAGGGTGTTGAATTCACGCTGAATCTCCAGCCCATCAGAAAGCGCAACCTTACATGGGATGTTTCGTTCAACGCAACGTATAACCAGAATACCATCACCAAACTGACCATCTCTGACGACCCCAATTATCCGGGTGCCAGATTTGGCGGTATTTCCGGAGGAACTGGAAACACCATCATGATCCATTCTGTTGGATACAACAGAGGTGCTTTCTTCGTATACAAACAAGTGTATGATCAAACAGGCAAACCAATAGACAATCTTTTCTCTGACTTGAACCGCGATGGCATCATCAATGAAAAGGACTTATATCAGTACAAAGGTGTTGATCCCCGCATGTTCTTTGGATTCAGTACAAACGTGAGTTCAGGTAAATGGAGCGCGGGTCTCGTAGCGAGGGCCAATGTTGGAAACTATATGTACAACAACGTTGCATCCAGCACCGGAACAGTAAGAAACATTCTCAATCCTATCGGATACATCAACAATGGTTCAAGAGATGTATTGGTGAGCGGATTCAGCGGTAACGGCGCCAACTATTATCTCTCAGATTACTACATTCAAAATGCATCGTTCTTCAGAATGGACAACATCAATCTTGGCTATAACCTTGGAAAAGTTTTCAAAGACAGGGCGAACATGCGACTCAGTGCGAATGTTCAAAATGCATTTGTGATCACCAAGTACACCGGATTGGATCCTGAGATCAATGGCGGCATCGATAATAATTTTTATCCTCGTCCCCGCACATTTGTTTTGGGAGTTAATCTTGATTTTTAATTCTATTCATGAGCAAACATAAGCATATGAAAAAGCAAATCATTCAAACATCTATTTCAGCGTTTCTTCTGGCATTGCTGTTCGCTTCCTGCTCCAAGCAGTTGGACCTCCTGCCTTTGAACGATATAACGTCTGGACAGGTTTACAGCACTCCTCAGGGGTACAAACAGGCTTTCGCAAAATTATACGGAAGCTTTGCTACAACAGGAAACAATGGTCCTGCAGGCAATGGCGATATTCAGGGACTGGACGAAGGAACATCAGACTTTTTAAGGTTGTTCTGGAAAGCACAGGAACTCAGCACGGATGAGGCTGTGGTTGCATGGGGTGATCCTGGAATCCAGGATTTTCACAACATGAACTGGTCAGCCAACAATCCCATGCTGACAGGCTTGTACTACAGGTCATACTATCAGATCACCTTGTGCAATGATTTCATTCGCCAGGCTTCTGATGCAAACATTGCAGCAAAAGGAATTACAGGTGCAGATGCAGACCAGATCAAGAAGTATCGTCCGGAAGCACGCTTCTTGAGAGCATATCAATATTGGGTATTGATGGACCTGTTTGGAAACGTTCCTTTTGCGACGGATGAGCAGGCGTTGGGTTCTTTCACGCCTTCTCAAATCAACCGAGGCGATTTATTCAAATACATCGAAACAGAATTGAAGGCAATCGAAAATGAATTGCCCAATGCAAAGGCCAATGAATACGGTCGTGCAGACAAGGCTGCTGCACAGGCATTGCTTGCAAGAATATATCTCAATGCTGGTGTTTACACTGGCACACAGCGGTATGCCGATGCATTGACGTATGCAAAGAAAGTCATCGATGCAGGATATACTTTGATCAGCGACTACAGAATGCTGATGAGAGCCGACAACAATACCAATACCAGCGAATTTATTTTGACCATCAATTATGATGGATTGAAAACACAGAACTGGGGAGGTACAACATTCCTTACCCATGCTGCTGTGGGAGGTGACATGGTTGCGGCTGATTTCGGAATCGACGGAGGATGGTTTGGTTTGCGCACCACCAGTGCGTTGCCTGCCTTGTTTCCGGATGTCACCGGAACTGCTGACAAGCGTTCACAGTTCTTTACACAAGGACAAAATCTTGATATCAACGACCTCTCTAATTTCAAAGACGGTTATGCCGTTTCAAAATTCAAAAACAGGAAAAAAGACAATGCAGTTGGATCCAATCTGACATGGGTGGACATTGATTTCCCCATTTTCCGATTGGCAGAAATGCATTTGATTTTTGCTGAAGCAGCTGCACGTGTGGGTACAGCAGGGGATAAAGCAACTGCGCTGACTTATGTGAATGCACTCAGACAAAGAGCATATGGAAACGCCAGTGGCAACATCACCGCTGCACAACTTACTGCAGATTTTGTACTGGATGAAAGGGCAAGAGAATTGTATTGGGAAGGTCACAGAAGAACCGATTTGATCCGTTACGGCAAATTCACAGAGTCCACATATTTGTGGCCATGGAAAGGTGGTGTGAAAGGTGGAACAAGTGTGGCTGCAACCAGAAATCTCTATCCGCTTCCATCAGCAGATATCTCATCTAACCCTAACCTCAAACAGAACGCAGGTTACTGATATTCAAATTCATTAAAATTTTGGTTATGAAAAAATTCATCCAACACATCAGTATACTTCTTCTCTCCATCACCTTCTTGGCATCTTGCGAAAAGGCTGAGGTGAAAGAAGTGTTTCTCGGAGGCAGTGCCCCTGTTTTAAGTGCTTCAGCATCTGGAACAGTACCACTTGCTTTTGCAACGCAAAACAATCTCGCTGTCAAGTTCAGCTGGACCAACCCTGCTTACCAGTTTGCATCAGGGGTTAGTTCACAGGATGTCACTTATTTATTGGAAATAGATGAGACCGGCAAAAACTTTGCAGGTGCAAATAAAAAATCTATTTCTGTGAGCAAAGACTTGGCTGTTCAATACACCCAAAAAGAATTCAATATCATTTTGAGTGATCTTAAACTCAAGCTTGGCGTAGCCGCTTCGATTGATGTGAGGATTTCTGCTTCGCTTGGCGCATCTGCCACGAAGTTGACATCCAATACACTGAAATTGAACGTGACGCCATTTGCCCCTCCTCCAAAAGTACCTGTTCCAGGCAACGGTGATTTGTGGGTGATTGGAGATGCGTTTGAGTCTGGCTGGAACAATCCGCTACCAGCGCCATTTGTTACCTCTCAGAAGTTCACCAAAGTGTCTGAAACACTTTATGAACTGATGGTCAATTTCAAAGGAGGCGGTTACTATAAGATGCTTCAGGACAATGGCGTATGGGGAACGCAATACCACATGGTTGCAGGAGATGCAACCGGTGGCACTTTTGAAAAGAAAGATGCTGACCCGGCATTTGTTGGTCCCGCTGCTGCCGGTAATTATAAAATAGTTGTGAATTTCCAGGAAGGAACATTTACTGTAACCAAACAATAAGCTTTTAAAAAAACAGATATGAAAAAGCTATATAATTTATTGTCATACGGTGTTGCCATCTGCTTCTTTGCATTGATTGTTTCATCATGCGAAAAAGTTGATCAATTGCCCAACTATGCACCTGGAACTGCAACAACGCTCAATGCCTCTGCCAATACTTTGGCACCTGCAGTAACAGATTCAAGCAAAACAGTGCTGACCCTTAGCTGGTCCAGCCCTTCTTATTCAGTTGACTCCAACACGGTGAAGTACATCGTTCAATTGGATTCAGCAGGCAGAAACTTTTCCAAGGCAGAAGAAAAAATCATTACGGGCAGCCGTTCTGCTTCTTTCACAGCCAAGGAAATCAATGCCATTGCACTTGGATTCGGATTTGCATTCAACAAGCAGTACAGCATGGAGTTGAGAATCATCTCTTCTCATGCCAACAACAACGAGCGCCTATTCTCCAATGCCATTGCATTGAAATACACGCCATATGTAACACCTCCCAAAGTATTGCCTCCAAGTTCCAAGCAATTGTTCCTCGTGGGCAGTGCAACAGCTGGCGGATGGAACAATCCGGTTCCTGTTCCTTCTCAGCAATTCACCAGGGTTGATTCGGTTACTTATGAAGGAGAGTTTTACATGAAAGGCGGACAACAATATCTCTGTCTCCCTGTCAACGGCGATTGGAGCAACAAGTATTCTGTGAAAGACAACAATGCAACTGGTTTGAACAAAGGCGGGGATTTCGGATTCAATCTTTCTGATAACTTCCCCGGTCCGGATAAAACCGGTATTTACAAACTGAAAATGGATTTCCAGGCAGGAAAGTTCACAGTGACGCTCTTGCAGGAAATCGGACTCCTCTATGTGCCTGGTGATTATCAGGGATGGAGTCCTGCTTCAGCACCTCAGTTGGGTTCTCCCAAAAAAGATGGTGTACATGAAGGGTATGTTTCAGTAAAAGAGGGCGGATCTTATGAATTCAAGATTGCTGCACAGCCAGATTGGAGCGGAACTGTTTTTGGTGATGGAGGTGCAGGCAAGTTGAGTACATCCGGTGGAAACCTCAAATTTTCAGGAGCCGGTTTCTTCAGGATCAATGCCAACACAAAAGATGAAACATATTCCATTACCAAAACCACATGGGCCATCATTGGCAGCTTGACTGGATGGAGCAGTGACATCAGCATGGAACTGAAAAACGGTGTATGGGAAGGAACTGCGACAGTAGGTGGAAGAGAGGAGTTTAAGTTCAGAGCGAACAGCGATTGGGGCATCAATTTAGGAGATGACAATGCCGATAATTCACTTGAATATGGCGGAGCTAACATTGTGTTACCAGGCGCAGGAACTTATAAGATTTCACTCGACCTAACCAACCCAGGATATTATACTTACAAGGTCAGCAAGCAATAAATTGAACCGGATTTTCAGCAACACCCCTGCATGCAGGGGTGTTGTTATTTGAAAACGTTTGAGTTATTGCAGCTGTCAAGATTCTTATTTTTTTATATCTTCCGATTCAGAATCAACGATTTTTTTCAGCATGCCTCATCGCAAAAAACACAACATCAATACCAACCCTGTTCAGCTCGTGCCTGAATTTCAATTTGCATTGTCAGTGGACTGTGTAATTTTTGGATACGATAAAGGAGTATTGAAGGTGCTGCTGATTGAGAGTGATTTGCCTTCGTACGAGGGACAATGGTCGCTTTTGGGTGACTTGCTGCATCCCGATGAAAACCTTGATCAGGCATCGCACCGCATCCTCAGAGAGAGAACCGGACTCAACGATATGTTCCTTGAGCAAGTCAAAACATTCAGTTCGATTGACCGGCATCCGGCAGGGAGGGTAATCACCACCGCCTATTTTGCACTGGTGAATGTGCGCGATTATCAATTGAAAAAATTGGATCACAATCTGCACTGGCATGTGGTGGCTGATATTCAGACCATGGCATTTGATCACAAGGAAATCCTTGATCAATCATTGAAAGTACTCAGGAAGAAAATCCAGGAAGAGCCCATCATCTTTAATTTGCTCGAGAAGAAATTTTCCATGCGTGATTTGCAGCATGTGTATGAACAAATTCTTGGTGTCAGTTTGGACAGAAGAAATTTCCGCAAAAAAATATTTTCAACAGGATTATTGAAGGACGAAGAAGAGATGGAACAAAAAGTCAATCATCGTCCGGGTAAGTTGTTCTCCTTCAGCTCAGAGACCTACGAGCAGATCAAGAAAAAATCATACGTCAGTTTCCGTTTTTGATCATTTTTCAGTCCTGATTCCCAGTGAACTTTTAAAACATGTCAAAATATTTATTGATTATCAATAAGTTATAAGCCTATCTTTAAAAAAAGCACTGTTTTTATTCGTTTTTGGAGCTGAATTCGCCTAGCTTTGCGCTCCCATTTGGAAGAATGGGCTGTTTCCGGGATGGCGGCAACAGATTTTAAAACAGGGCTTGTCCCCACAAAAAAGTAAAAATGAGTAAACTACATTTCACCACAAAGCACGCAAATGCTGCTTCCGTTCAACGCAAATGGCATATTGTTGACGGGACCAATCAAACGGTGGGAAGAATCAGCAGCAAAATCGCGGCTGTATTGCGCGGAAAAAACAAAGCGTATTATTCTCCCCATGTTGACTGCGGAGATTTTGTCATCGTCATCAATGCTGACAAAGTCGTTTTCACAGGTACTAAAATTGATTACAAGGAATACCAGAATGTTTCTGGATATCCTGGAGGACAGAAAATTGAAATTGCAAAAGATTTGTTGAAACGTCGTCCAGAGCAAATCATGGAGAGAGCTGTAAAGGGCATGCTTCCAAAGAACAGACTTGGTCGCAAGATGTTCAAGAAGCTATTTGTTTATGCTGGTGCTGAGCATCCACATGCAGCACAGCAACCAACTCCCTTCAAATTCTAATTTCAAAACGAATTCAAACAAATCATAATGGAAAAGCAAAAAAACGGATTGGGTCGCAGAAAGGAAGCGGTTACCAGGGTATTCCTCAGCAAAGGAAATGGTAACATCACCGTGAACGACCTGGATTATAAACAATATTTCCCACAGGTATACTTGCAAAACCAAGTAGAACTATCTATCAAAACCGTTGATGGTGTAGGAAAATATGATATCAAGATCAATGCTGCCGGCGGTGGTAAAAAAGGCCAGGCCGAAGCTGCTAAATTGGGCATTGCACGTGCTTTGATCACCTTGAATCCAGAATTCAGACCTGCATTGAAAGCAGCTGGATTGCTGAGAAGAGATCCAAGAGGTGTAGAAAGGAAGAAGTTTGGTAAGAAGAAAGCAAGAAGAAGCTTCCAGTTCAGCAAGCGTTAACAGGTATATCAATCAAGAATTAAAAATACACACAATACAATGGAAAATAATACTTCACTGCAGCAGCAACTTTTGGAAGCAGGTGTTCACTTTGGTCACCTTCGCAAAAAGTGGAACCCCAAGATGTTGCCATACATCTACGCAGAGAAAAAAGGTATACACATCATCGATTTGAACAAAACACTCGAGTGCCTGCAGGAAACTGCCAATGCACTGAAGAACATCGCCAAAAGCGGTAAAAAAATCATGTTTGTCGGTACCAAGAAACAGGCGAAAGAAATCGTTACGGATTGTGCGAAGCGTGTAAACATGCCCTATGTTACAGAGCGTTGGTTGGGTGGCATGTTGACCAACTTCAATACAGTTCGCAAGTCTGTGAAGAAAATGCAAAGCATTGAAAAGATGTTGAACGACGGCAGCTTCGACAGCATCACCAAGAAAGAAAGATTGCAGTTGTCGCGCGACAAAGACAAGATGGAAAAGGTGTTGGGCGGAATTGCTCAATTGGGAAGAGTTCCTGCAGCCTTGTTCATCATCGACATCGGGCACGAACATATTGCATTGGCTGAAGCCAAGCGCTTGGGTATTACAACTTTCGGAATGGTAGACACCAACTGCGATCCCAACAAGGTTGAATTCCCGGTGCCTGCCAACGACGATGCAACCAAATCAATTGCCATCATCACCAATTATATCACAGCTGCGATTGCCGAGGGATTGGCAGAGCGTCAGGCCGAGAAAGCAGAGGAAGATGAATCAGAAGAATCAACAGACAACGCATTGAAGTTTAGTGTTGAAGAGGATGCTGAAACTGCAGAAGGCGGCAAAAGAGCTGGCGGCAAGGGCGGTGCACCCAAGCGCAGGGTACCTGCAGCGGGAACAGGCGGCAGAAGACCGGCTCAGAAAAAGTAATGCGAATATTCATTAATCAACAGGATAAGAAGACGCTTTTGTCTTCAATGCCTATAACAATATAGATATGTCAACAGTAACTATAACAGCAGCTGATATTAACAAACTCCGTCAGATGACAGGAGCGGGAATGATGGACTGTCGCAAGGCACTTACAGAAAACAATGGTGACTTTGAAGCGGCGATCGATTGGTTGAGAAAGAAAGGTCAAAAAGTTGCCGCTTTGAGAGGTGACCGTGAAGCAAAAGAAGGTGTGGTTTTAGCAAAGACAACACCAGACAACAAAACCGGTATCGCACTATGCTTGAGCTGTGAAACAGATTTTGTGAGCAAGAATGCTGATTTCATAGCATTCGCTCAAAGCCTGATTGATACGGCTATTGCCAACAATGTTCAATCAGTTGATGAATTGAATGCAGCCAGCATCAATGGTGCAAAAGTAGCAGACTTGGTGAATGATAAATTGGCGAGCATTGGTGAAAAAATTGGAATCTCCAAGTTTGAGAGAGTAGATGCAGATCACGTTTCTTCTTATATCCACGGTGCCAACAGAATGGGTGTATTGGTTGGATTGAACAAGGCTGAGAACGAAGTGGGCAAGGATATCGCCATGCAAATTGCAGCAATGAATCCCGTTGCCATCGATGCAAGTTCTGTCCCTGCTGAAGTAATTGAGAGAGAAAAAGCTGTTATCATTGAATTGATCAAGAATGATCCTAAAATGGCAGGTAAGCCAGACGAAATGATATCCAAGATTGCTGATGGCAAGCTGAATGCGTTCTTCAAGGAAAGTACGCTGCTTGCACAGGCATTTGTAAAAGATGCCGGTCAGTCTGTAGGAGATTATGTAAAATCCAAGGGAGCTGACTTGAAAATTACTTCTTTCAAGCGTGTTGCCCTCGGGTAATCGACGATAAGATATTCAAATGAAAGGGCCTTCATGATGAAGGCCCTTTTTGTATATTCGCACCATGCAACCAACTTTCAAACGTGTGCTGCTCAAACTATCTGGAGAAGCACTTACTGGGGAAAATAGTTTTGGCATAGATCCCAATATAGTAGCCAGATATGCCAAAGAGATCAAATCAATTGTTGACCTGGGCGTGGAAGTCGCCATCGTAATAGGCGGCGGCAATATTTACCGTGGCATGAACGAATCTGAGACAGGTATTGAAAGAGCGCAGGGAGATTACATGGGGATGTTGGCAACTGTGATCAATGGAATGGCTTTGCAATCGATGTTGGAGAAGCAGGGAATGTATACCAGGCTTTTGAGTGCGATTAAAATGGAACAGATTGCAGAACCTTATATCAGAAGAAGGGCCATCAGGCATTTGGAAAAACACCGTATTGTGATTTTTGGTGCAGGAACAGGCAATCCATATTTTACTACAGATACAGCGGGCTCATTGAGAGCGATCGAAATCCAGGCAGATGTTATCCTGAAGGGTACCCGTGTGAATGGAGTATACACAGCTGATCCTGAAAAAGATCCAAATGCTGTAAAATACGATACCATCAGTTTCAAAGAATGCATCGACAAGCATCTGAAGATCATGGATATGACGGCCTTCACATTGTGCATGGAAAACAATTTACCCATCATAGTTTTTGATATGAACCAAGAGGGCAATCTCAAAAAATTGGTTTGTGGTGAGAAGGTGGGGACGTTGGTTAAATGAGTTTTAGGTTGTAAGTTTTAAGTTGTAGGTTTTTTTAGCAATTCAAACTTATAACCTAAAACTTACAACTTTAAACTGAGTACATATATAATCTTCAAATTGAGCTTAGATGGACATCTCCTCCATACGAAAAGACTACCAACTCAAATCTCTCTCCGAGGAGGATGTAGCAGCTAACCCATTTGATCAATTTGCACAATGGTGGGATCAGGCAGTCAAATCTGAAATTGACGAAGTGAATGCCATGACACTTGCCACAGTGGATCAGCACAATCGTCCGAGTGCCAGAATTGTCCTTTTGAAAGATTTCAATGCATCCGGATTTGTATTTTACACCAATTATGAGAGCGACAAGGGCAAGCAAATAGAACAGAATCCACATGCATGTCTTGTTTTTTTCTGGAAAGAACTGGAACGACAGGTGAGAATTGAGGGTATTTGTGAGCAAGTATCAAGTGCTGAGAGCGATGCCTATTTTCAAAGTCGACCTGTTGGAAGCCGGATAGGCGCATCGGTCTCTCCACAAAGCAGGGTCATAGCAGACAGAAGTATCTTATCTGACAGAGTCGCTGCAATGGAAAGACAATTCCCAACAGGTGAAATTCCCAGGCCTGCACATTGGGGAGGATACCGATTGATACCTGCATCTATTGAATTTTGGCAGGGGCGCAGCAGCCGCCTGCATGATCGCATCAAATACCTGAGAGAGGATGGAGCCTGGAGCATTGTGAGGTTGGCTCCTTAATGGGTTGTAAGTTATAAGTTATAGGTTGTAAGTAAATGTGCATTTATTGAACCTACAACTTATAACCAACAACTTACAACTAATTGTTATGCTTTCTTCTTCGCAGCTTTCTTGGTAACCTTTGCGGGTCTTGATTTACCGAATGAACCTTTGAAGATTTTTCCTTTTTTGGTTTTTTTATCGCCTCTTCCCATGTTGGTTTGTTTTTAATGATGTAGAGAAAAAAAAAGCAAGACAGCGTCTTGCTTTTTTAATGCTTTTGTTGCAATTAGAGCTTGGCAGAAAGTTCTTTACCAGCCTTGAAACGAGCAACTTTTTTAGCTTTGATTTTGATCACTGCACCAGTTTGAGGATTGCGGCCATTGCGGGCAGCTCTCTTAGATACTGAGAAAGTACCGAAACCTACAAGTGTAACTTTACCACCGCCTTTCAAAGTTTTGGTGATAGCAGTGATGAATGAATCAAGAGCAGCGTTTGCTTGCGTCTTTGTGATGCCAGCGTCGTCTGCGAGCTTAGCGATCAATTCGGCTTTGTTCATGTTTGAAAATTTAATTGGTTTGTGTGTGACAAATTTAGATGCTTTTTTATTCCAACAAAATTTTTTTTAATTTTTTCTTTTTTCTGTGATTCAGTCCTGTTGGGCATTTACAACGATTGATATTGAATGCCTATTTCTGAAATCAGCATTAAAATCTTATGAAACCCCCTCTGGGAAAGGGTTTCATGGTATTGTCAAAATCAAATATTTTGAGCGATGCATTGAAAGGTTTAGTGAAATTCAGCAACAACGCGACTTTCAAGCGAATTATTCTTATCCACACTTATTGCACAGTTTCCATGAGCGTCCGAAAACCCATTACTTGGTCACCCCATTTCTCGTTTGCTTTTTGTCTAAGTGCAGGTGCATAATCACTGATGTATTTTTTATAATCGGATAAGCTTTCAGCATAAAATTGAAATGCATATGTGATGCCTTCGGTTTGATCCACCTCCATCAGTCGCATGATCCTGTGATGCGTAAAGAGTCCACTTGAAAGCATTGCCGGTACATGCTCAAGTTTCATCCAGTCCAGCCATGCTTGATTGATTGTATGTGAAACGAGGTAGGTGATATTGTATAGATACATGTTAGATGTCAATTTCAAGGTAAACTGGACAATGATCGCTGTGTTTAATATCCGGATAGATTTCAGCATCTTTTATTTTCTTGGTCAAATCCTTGGTCACGTTGATATAATCTATTCTCCACCCCTTATTGTTCAGGCGGACACTTGGAAAACGCTGACTCCACCATGAATAGCGATGTGGTTCTGCATGTACTGAGCGGAACGTATCTGTCCACCCCGAAGCAAAAAAATCATCCATCCATGCTCTTTCCTCCGGTAGAAATCCGGTAGAATTTTTATTTCCCTTCGGGTCATGGATATCCATTTCCTTGTGCGCAATATTGTAGTCACCGCAAAGAATCATGCCATTGTAATGATGTTTGATGCTGTTCAAATAGATCTGCATCTCTTTCAGCCACTGCATCTTGAATGACTGCCTCTCATCACCGGATGTGCCGGATGGAAAATAGGCATTGATGAGCAATTTCTTGCCAAATTGAAGTTGTATCACCCTTCCCTCATCATCACTTTGTGAATGACCGTTGCCATTTACAACTTTATCGGGTTTTATTTTTGTAAATACTGCCACACCACTGTACCCTTTTTTACTTGCACTGAACCAATAGTCGTGGTAACCCAATGCCTGTATAGCTTTCACATCTACATCCTCTTTACTTGCCTTGGTTTCCTGAATACATATGATATCAGCAGGATCGGTTTTTAACCAATCAATAAATCCTTTCTTGATCGCTGCACGAATACCGTTTACGTTGTAGGAGATGATGCGCATGGGATCAAGTTGTAGTGGTTGTAATAGTTGTAGTTGTTGTAATGGTTGTCGTGGTTGTCGTGGTTGTTAGCTGACTTTTGGACTCAAAATTAACACAAAAAGGTAAGTAGAATTTAATGTCCAGGATAACCAGAAACCTGAGCTAAATTGATAACAATGACAACTATGACAACTACTACAACAATTACAACCACTACAACTCCAATATCGGCCTCAACCACTTCTCTGCTACTTCTAAGTCCATGCCTTTTCTGGAAGCGTAGTCTTCGAGTTGATCCTTGTTGATTTTTCCAACGCCAAAGTATTTGGAGGAAGGATGTGCAAAATACCATCCGCAAACAGATGAGGCCGGATACATGGCCAGTGATTCTGTGAGGGATATGCCAACTTGATTGGTTGCATCCAACAGGTGAAAGAGTTTTTTCTTTTCGGTATGATCCGGACATGCTGGATAGCCGGGAGCGGGACGTATTCCGGAATAATTTTCTTTGATCAGTTCCTCGTTGCTAAGCGACTCATTTTGATCGTATCCCCAATATTCTTTTCTAACTTTTTCATGCATGTACTCAGCCAGGGCTTCTGCCAGTCGGTCTGCCAATGCCTGCAGCATGATCTTGTTGTAATCATCATGCGCTGCTTCAAATTCCTTTATCTTCTTTTCAATTCCATGAATGGTTACTGCAAATGCACCAATGTGGTCCTGTTTTGAACTTGATGCCGGGGCAATGTAGTCAGCCAATGAATAATTGGGCTGCCCTTCAGCTTTTTTTATCTGCTGGCGAAGGAATTGCAATGCAATGGTTTCTTTTGCATCTGTATCTAAGACTTCTACTGAATCTTTTCCATTGCTGTTGGCAGGCCAAAAACCAATCACTGCTTTGGGTATCAGCCATTTTTCAGATGCAATGCTTTCTAACATAGCTGTTGCATCATTGTACAACTTGGTTGCTTCCGATCCAATTGTTGCATCCGAAAGGATGGCAGGATATTTTCCATGCAATTCCCATGCAATGAAGAATGGAGTCCAGTCGATGTAAGGAATCAGCGTGTCGATGGAGACATCACCCATTAATTTTTTTCCTGTAAAACTTGGAGGAATCAATGTAGTTGTCTCCCAATCAATGGTTGTCTTATTATCAACTGCTTTTTCGTAAGTCAGCAGTTCTTTGCTTGTTTTTTTATTGGCGAACTCCTCTCTGAGTTTCGCATAATCTCCGCTGAGGCTTGTCAGGAAGGCAGATTTCTGTTGATTCAAAAGGGAGCCTGCAACTGATACGCTCCTGGATGCATCCAGTACGTGTACAACACCGCCTTCGTATTGAGGGGCAATTTTCAAGGCAGTGTGCATACGAGAGGTGGTTGCACCTCCAATCAGCAGCGGTTGCTTCATTCCTCTTCTCTTCATTTCAGAGGCCACATGAACCATTTCATCCAAAGAAGGAGTGATGAGACCACTTAAACCAATGATATCCACGTTGTGCTTTTGTGCCTCATCCAAAATCTTGTCTGCCGGCACCATTACACCCAGATCAATGATTTCATAACCATTGCAGCCCAATACTACACCCACAATATTTTTTCCGATATCATGTACATCCCCTTTTACAGTGGCCATCAATATCTTCCCTGCACTGCTTCCTGCTTTCTTTTCTGCTTCAATGAAAGGGGTGAGCACTGCAACACTTTTTTTCATTACCCTCGCACTTTTTACCACCTGCGGTAAAAACATTTTTCCCAATCCAAACAAGTCACCGATGATGTTCATACCATCCATCAGGGGACCTTCAATCACATCCAATGGTTTTGGATATTTCTGTCTTGCCTCTTCCGTATCTGCATCAATAAATTCAGTAATTCCATTGATCAATGCATGCTTCAGTCTCTCTTCAACACTCCCTTGTCTCCATTCCCCTTGTCCCTTGTCCCTTGTTCCTTGCCCCTTGTCTTTAACGGTTTCAGCAAATGCAATCAACTTCTCAGTAGCCTGGTTCTCGTCGTTGTTTCTGTTCAAGATAACATCCTCACAGAGTTCACGAAGTGTCGGCTCGATTTCATCATATACCACCAGCTGCCCGGCGTTTACGATACCCATGTCCATTCCAGCCTTGATGGCATGAAAAAGGAATACGGAGTGCATGGCTTCCCGTACATGATCATTTCCTCTGAATGAGAACGAGAGATTGCTCACACCACCTGAAATTTTGATCAGTGGGTATTTTTTCTTGAGGATCCTTGTTGCTTCAATAAAGTCAACGCCATAATTATTGTGCTCCTCCAGTCCGGTTGCAACTGCAAATATGTTTAAGTCAAATATGATGTCCTGCGGAGGAAATCCAACTTGTTCCGTCAATATCTTGTAGGCACGTTCGGAAATGGTAATTCTTTTTTCAAATGTGTCCGCCTGTCCATTTTCATCGAATGCCATCACAATGACTGCTGCTCCGAAACTTCTGCAAATCACTGCCTGTTCGATGAATTTTTCTTCGCCCTCTTTCAGGGAAATAGAATTAACAACACATTTTCCCTGCACACATTTCAATCCGGCTTGGATGATTGAGAACTTGGAAGAATCAATCATAACAGGAATCTTCGCAATATCTGGTTCACTTTGAAGAAGATTCAGGAAGATCACCATTTCTTTTTCCCCGTCCAGCAAGGCATCATCCATGTTCACATCCAAAATCTGCGCACCGTTTTCCACCTGCTGTCTGGCAATGCCCAAAGCCTCTTCGTATTTTTCTTCTTTGATGAGTCGTGCAAATTTCTTTGAACCTGTTACGTTGGTTCTTTCTCCTACGTTTACAAAGTTGGTTTCGGGACGAATCACCAATGGTTCAAGTCCCGATAAACGCATATATGGTTTGATGTGTACAGCTTTGCTCATGAGGTTGCAGTCAATTCGGTTTCAACGATCGGCAATTTTCTGGGCGGCAACTTTTTCACATGATCGGCAATATGTTTGATGTGATCTGGTGTGGTGCCGCAACATCCGCCTACAATGTTAACAAATCCCTGTTGTGCCCACTCTTCAATAAAGTGTGCAGTTTCTGCAGGCTCTTCATCGTATTCACCCATGGCATTGGGCAATCCTGCATTGGGATATGCGGAGGTATAGCATGAAGCAATTTGAGAGAGTTCCTCAATGTGCGATCTCATCTGATTCGCTCCCAGTGCACAGTTCAAGCCAATGCTCAGTGGACGCGCATGTTCTACACTGGTATAAAATGCTTCGAGTGTTTGTCCACTCAATGTTCTTCCAGATGCATCTGTAATGGTGCCGCTGATCATCAATGGCAATTCTTTCATTTGGTGATCTCTGAAGAATTTTTTGATTGCATATATAGCAGCTTTGGCATTCAAGGTGTCAAAAATGGTTTCTACGAGAATCAGATCAATGCCGCCATCCATCAATCCTTTCACTTGCTCATAATAAGCATCGGTTACTTCATCGAATGAAATACCACGGAAACCGGGATTGTTGACATCTGGAGAAAGGGAGAGTGTTTTATTCATGGGTCCAAGAGCGCCTGCAACGAAAGGACCACCTTCATTTTTTTTCTCCGGATGTTTGTTGAGAAATTCATCCACTGCTTTTCTTGCACATGTTGCAGCAGCAACATTGATTTCATAAGCAAGTTCACTCATGTTATAGTCTGCCATGGAAACAGCCTGTGCATTGAACGTATTGGTTTCAATGATGTTGGCGCCTGCCTCCAAGTATTGCAAATGAATGTTTTGGATGATTGCAGGTTGTGTCAGGCAAAGGAGATCGTTGTTGCCTTTTAAATCAGATGGCCAATCAGCAAAACGACTGCCCCTGTAGTCGGCCTCTGTCAATTTATGGCGTTGAATCATGGTGCCCATCGCACCGTCAATCACCAGTATTTTTTCCTTTAATAAACTGTAGATGTCTTTCATGCCTTAAGAGGGTGCAAAGATACATATTAAACAGGGATAAGGCACAAGGGATAAGGGACAAGAGAAATCACTAATTTTACGTATGAATTTATCATCAGCGTTGCTTGAGGCGGCTGTCAAAGAGTTTTCAAAACTCCCAGGTATCGGTAAAAAGACTGCATTGCGCTTGGTACTGCATCTCTTGAAACAAGATGAAGCGGATGTTGCGCATTTCAGTGACACGATCAATCAGATGAGGAAAGAAATCAAGTTTTGTAAAACCTGTTTCAATATTTCTGATCAGGATGCCTGTTCCATATGTCTGCATCCATCCAGAAAGAAGGAAGTAATTTGTGTAGTAGAAAATATCAGAGATGTGATTGCTATCGAATCAACCGAGCAATACAATGGTGTATATCATGTTTTAGGTGGTATCATCTCTCCATTGGACGGTATTGGTCCGGAACAGCTCACCATTGAATCGCTTGCAGAAAGGGTGCAAAAAGAAGGTACCAAAGAGATTGTCTTTGCTTTGAATCCCACCATTCAAGGTGATACCACCATTTACTACATACGCAAGAAATTAAACAGTCCATCGCTCAAATACACTGCCATCGCCAGGGGTATTTCTTTTGGAGGTGAATTGGAATATGCAGATGAGATGACACTTGCCAAAAGCATTCGAAACAGATTGCCTGTTGACAGTTATATACAATAGTCAGTTAACCGTTAACTGAATTTACTGCAGTGTTTTTAAATCGATTGTAAGTTCATTCTCCCAATTGGGACGAACATTAAATGTTTCTTTTCTTGCAACGACTCTTTCAGGCTGTATTTTCTTCCAATAATTTCCAGTATCCCATTTACCGTTTTTATTGGAATCAAAGAGGATGGAAATTTCAAAATCACCAGGCAGGATAAGAGGTATTGTATAATTTTTTTGAGCAAGGCTTTGTTGATAGTAAATAGTATTGTCTTTTTTCAACATCAATACCGGATGTGAAATGGTATCCAGGTTGTCAATCTTTATTTTGATGGTTCCATAATCAGATGCTCTCTTTGCAGAGAATGCGATGGTATCCGTTTTCATGTATTTGTTATCCATGGTATCGGTCGCAACATCTTTTTCAATCACAAGGTTGTATTCGGCACCTTCGACCCATTTGTGGGCAAGAATGATTTTCTTGTTGGTACTGTCTCTTGATATTTTCAGTGATTGATTGGTCTTGAATGTTTTATCGTATAAACGAATTTTCCCACTGTCAAACATCTTAAAGGGATGTACACTGGTAAGTGTAAAATTTCCTAAGATGTCCTGTTTGTTGGCATCAAGGTTGTTGATCAAACGCAATCTTTTGTCTTCGTCTTTTTTGCTGGATGTGGTGACTGCCGGTTTTTTCGGCGGACTCACTTCATAAAATTGTTCAAATGCATAGAGTCGTGCTACGGTATCTTTTCCGATTTCAAGTGGTTTATCGAGGAAGCCGATCAGCTCACTGACCTGATCATATTTTTTTCCTCCATCATTGTCTTTGATCGCAAACAGATTGTATTTACCTGGTTGGAGGTTGCTGAAAATGAAACTGCCATCTCCCTTCAACCTGGAAAAATAACGCGGTTTTTCTTTTGCAACTGCTGAGTCATCCAGGTTTCTGTGCAAGACCACGATGATGGTGCTGTCAATTTTTCCTGTTTCAGCAAAGATTACATCTCCGGTCAGGTATGCCGAATCAATGTAACTGCCAGTTGAAAAAGTATAATTCAGATTTCTTAAAATATTGTTTTCATTGATGTCGCGTACCGATTCGCCAAAATCAATCCGATAGGTTGTGTTTTCTTCGAGGGTGTCTTTAATTTTTATCGTAACCGTTTTCAGTTTGCTTTCGACAACAGGGTTGTATTTTGGCAGCGGAGAAAAAGTAACTTTCTCAAAAGGGTTGTCCAGACTTACATACTCATCAAATGTTAAAATTATTTTATCTGATTTGAATTGAGTGGTTTTGTAATCAGGCAAAGCCATCAGCAACTTTGGAGGAATGCTGTCTTTTGGTCCGCCCGTTGGGGGCACCTGTTGGCCGCATCCTACAGCTATAAAGCCCAGTAAGACTAAAATAAAAAGTCTGTTCATGTGAAGGAGTAAAATTAACGATAATGCAGGTCATTTTCTCATGAATGCACCAAACTTGCAATACAAAACTTACAACTCTTCTGGCTGATTTTCTGCTGCAGATGTATCAAGCTTATTTGTTTTCACAAAATTGCACCAGTGACAGTCATCTTCCCCGCAGCCGGTATAAAAATCTCGTGCCTGTATGCGGCTCCAAACATGTTGGATTTGATCGCGCAATGCTTTGGAGTCATCTGCTGTGATTTGAACCCTGATGGACTTGATTTCTTTTTTGGCGTTGGGTTCTATAAAATCAAATTCTGTACTCACCACCTGGTACTTGCCCAATTCATAATGATCAATCAGCACTTTGTAAAAAACTGCTTGGCGCCAATAGTCGCCTCCATGCGGAGGAAGTTCTGCCGGTGTTTTTAATTTTTCTTTTGCCTTATCAGGATTCCCGGTTTTATAGTCAACTACATTGACCAGGTGACCATCAAATTCCATTTTGTCGATCTTCCCCTTCAGTGGAATATCATCCACCAGGACATTCCTGATATTTTTTTCGATGGAAACAATTTTATTAAAATCATTGATTTTTTTGTCATAGTATTTTGATAAAACATCTTTTCCATATTCCAGTCTTCTATCAAACTCCTCTTTGGTAAAACTTTCTCTGTGTTTGTAGAGATACATTACAAAATCCTCCTGCAATGTTTCTTTTGACGGGAATGATTTATTCGGATGGTTTTTCATTTTATTGAAAAATTTATCCAGCGCATCGTGAATGCCTGATCCAAATTCCAATGTTTCATTTTTGGGAGATGGGATGCGTATCAGGTTTTTGTAATAAAATTCAAGTGGACATTTTAAATAATTGTTCAGTGCAGTAACATTCATTGAGAACTTATCCAGCGCTTTGTCGATGATGTCTGTATCCATTTTTTCAATCACAGGAGCTGTAGCCGATATCAATCTGACGCAATTATAGGCATACAGTGTTTCATCATCCAACTGAACTGGTATTTCTTCCAGCTGTTGACTTTCTCTGATTTCCTCAACAAATTGACTCGACTCCATTCCTTTGCCGTCCTTGTTTTGTTGAGCGTAAGAAATAATCAAATCAGTTTCTGCACGGGTTACTGCTACATAAAACAATCTTCTCAATTCCTCTTCTATGCTCGATGGAATATTTGAGATGAACAGGGTGTCAGGCAATTTGTATCCGTTGTTGTTCACGCTTTTCTTTTCCCAATACAATGCATTGGATCCAGCCAAGAACACATGCTTGTACTCCAAACCTTTGGATCCATGTGCTGTCAGTAGATTCACACCTTTCTCATTTCCGCCTACCTGTACGATGGGCAGGCGAATGTTTTCATGTTTCATCAGTTGAATCACCTTGACAAATTTTTTGAGATCCATGGATGGATCTTTTTTTGTTTCATCTTTCATGAAATCAAAAAACGCGGTAAGCACCTGTAGTTGCCAGTGGCTGTCGCTTGCCTGCATGATCACGGATAGGAGTCCGGTATCGTGTATCACCCTCTCCAACAGTTGTTGCAAGGTAACATTGTGGATGGCCGCTATCAATCCCTCGATCACCTTTCCCGCCAGTGCCAATTCATCAGATATATTTTTTTCAAACAATGATGCGGAAACAGTATTTGTTTTTTCATTTATGATCCTCCTGAAGCCTGCCTCTTGTTTTTTGAATCGTCTCTCTGAATTTTCTATACTGAGTGTGGCAATTTCCAGTGGCTTGATGTTGAACCAGTCGAAGTGTAAAATTTCAAAGAGTCTTTCATCGCCACTGAATGGCATATCCATTTCAGATTCCAGGTATTCAAAGAGTAGAATGATTTTTTTTACCAAGGTATTGGACAATAAGTTGATGCTGCGTTTGCTGTAATAGGGGATGTTTTTATTTTTTAGAAAATCTGCCAATTCTTCACCATACAAGTTTTCACGGTAGATGACCGCAATTTGACGGGGTTCAATGCCTTTTTGAATGAGGTGATCTATCGCTGTGGTGATTCCAATCATTTCTTCTCTGGGCGTTCTGTAGGCGTGTATGACAGGTTTTTGCAGGTTAGATTGGATTGAAGTGTTTGCTGCAACCAGGTTCTTATCGAGTCCCTCGATATGATGAATCAGCCTCTCCTTATTTCTGTCGATCAACGATTTTGCACTGCCCAGAATGGTCTGTGTTGAACGATAATTTTCCTGCAGTAAAATTGTTTTGATATCAGGATACTTCTTCTTGAAAGAAAGCATGTTTTCGACATTTGCTCCCTGGAATCGAAAGATGGATTGATCATCATCGCCTACAACAAAAATATTCGGGTCATCCCAATAGCTTATGAGCAGCTCCACCAATTTATTCTGTGTACCACTGGTATCCTGGTATTCATCCACCAGTACATATTGAAATTGTTCCTGGTATTGAGCGAGCAGGTTTTTGTTTTCCTGAAATGCTTTGATCACCCAATTGATCATGTCGTCGAAATCATATCTCCTCCGTTCGTGCATGAGTTGCTGGTAATGTTCAAATTCTTTTACCGCAGCTCCCAGCTTGCTCATGCGTTCCTTCTCTTCATTCAGTTTTTCAATTTTTAGATCTCCAGCATTGAATTGTTTGTATTTTTTCTTGTATATGAACTCTTCTCTATTGGGTAAATCTTGGATGTACGACTGTATGGCATTGTTGATATGACTGGCCTCCCATCCTTCTCTTTTCATGGTGCTGAAAAGTTGGCGCAGATTTTTCGTCTCATAGTAAACATCGCTTCGATATCTTTTCAGAGGATGACCATGCGGAAACCGATCAATCAGTATCCTCATGAGTTCAATGGCTTCTAATTCAGAAATGGGATCCAGCGTATTTTTTTCAAAGAAGGAAAGGTTGTCTTGTATGACCTGATTGCAAAAGGAGTGGTAGGTGTGGATATTGACCTTGTATGCATCAGTGCCAATCATATTGAGCAAACGCTTGCGCATAGCCAATGCTCCTGCATCTGTATAGGTCATACAGAGGATATGTTGCGCCTGGGTATCGGTTTCCAGGAGGATTTTTCCTATGCGGATCGCTAAAATTTGTGTTTTCCCCGTTCCGGGTCCAGCGATAACCATTACCGGTCCCTCGATGGCATTCACCGCCTCCTTTTGTGCTTTGTTCAGAGAGTGGTATGCTTTTTCGAAGGGGGACATTAAGGAGTTTTGAGTTTTAATATACAGTTATTGGTTGACAGTTAACGGTTAACAGTTTTTTAATGGATCAATTTACAACAAGTTTTCATTAGCAGTGTTATTCAGTTAACTGTTAACAGTTAACCGTCAACGCAACATAAACAACTTTCCAATGGTATACTCCTTAAAACAAACCCAATTCCTCCCTATCTCTCTCGACGAAGCATGGGATTTTTTCTCGCACCCCAAGAATCTGGCAGTGATGACACCGGATTATTTGAATTTAAAATTTACCAATGAATTGTTTGGTGATGAAATGTATCCTGGTCAGGTGATCACCTACAAAGTAAGGCCCGTCTTAGGCATTCCATTGTTTTGGATGACTGAAATAACCCATGTGGATCCCAAGAAATTTTTTGTGGATGAACAACGTGTGGGTCCGTATTCGTTATGGCATCACCAGCATCATTTCAAGGTGGTGGAAGGGGGAGTGGAGATGACTGACATTGTGCATTACAAGGCTCCGCTCGGTTTCCTTGGAGATATTGCCGTTGCATTGTTCATCAAGAAACAGCTGGAAGGGATATTTGAGTTCAGAAGGAAGAAGGTGGAGGAATTGTTTTGACAATTGTCAACCGACAACTGTTAACTGTTGACGGTTAACAGTTACCCCGGCATCCTTGAAATATACTTCTCGATTTGTTTGATTTGGTCTACCACTTGTGCAGTGGTTGGCTTTTGCGCCTTGGCTTTTTTGAAGAAATCTTTCGCTGCACGGAATTCTCGCTTTTGCATCATGATTTGACACATTTGCAGGTAAGCCATGGAGAGACTTTCATTGTCTGGGATTCCTGCACGAATGGCCTGTCTGATCAGACTTTCACCCTCTTTCATATTTCCTTTTTGCATGGCCATCATACCCAGCTGGAGTTTGTTGGCACCTTCTGCTTCCTTCATTGGGAGTCCCAAATCCAGGCTCTTCTTCATGTGCTTTTCAGCAGCGTCAAAGTCCTGCTTGGTCATGGCAATGTTCCCTTTGAGGGTATAATATACCGAGCGAACAGGCTTATATAATAGGTTAGGAAATTGGATGCCGTTCAGGATTTTTTCAGCTCCTTCAAAATCGCCGTTTTCGAGGTATTCCTGGATCAGGCGCAGGGGACCGATAAAAAAGTGGGTGAAAATGCAGAGCACTCCAATGAGATAAAGTGCGAAAGAAGGCCAGAATCCTGACGTATAGTTTACCAAGACTGCGGCCAGCAATGAAATGATGCCGATTTGCAGTCTGTATCTGATGAAAAAGTTATAAAGTTTCATGGGGAGCGAAGTTACATTAAAAAGGGACAAGGCCTGCCTGCCGAAGGCAGGGACAAGAAGGAGCGAGGGGGTGGAGGGTGAAGGGTAGAGGAAAATAATATTGAATGCGTTTTTGTATATTTAGATCAACGATTCTATATGAAGCACATATTTGCCATATTGATTTTGAGCGCTTTTCATATTAAAAGTTTTTCTCAATCAAAGCCTGTTTTTAAGATCAATCATGCAGCTGTTTATGTAACTGATCTCAAACGGTCAGGGGAGTTTTATATAAAAATTCTGAATCTTGATACCATACCCGAACCTTTTCACGACAACCGTCATATTTGGTTAAGTATCGGGAACGGCGTTCAGTTACACATCATTCAGGGGGCGCAAAAGGAGAAAGAATATTTTCAGAACAATCATTTGTGTTTCAGCACTGATGATGTTGTGTCATTCAGTAAAAAATTAGACGAACACAAAATTGCTTGGTACAGCGCAAGAGGAGAAGCATTCAAAATGACCAATCGCGTCGACGGCGTACACCAGGTATTTCTCAAAGATCCCGATGGATATTGGATAGAGGTGAATGATGCTAAATAACAGTCAACGGTTAATTGTTAACCGTTGCATTTTATAACAATAAACCCTTCATATAATGAGGCTTTCCTTTCTTGTCATGTTTTTGTTGACATCGATGTTGATGCATGCGCAACCGACAAAAAAATATTTAATGTCATTCCATACCTGTACTGACTGTGCCATGCCCACCAATCATACAGTACAGCTTGCTGAATCAGACAACGGTTCATCCTGGTCACTCGTCCCAGGCCATACCGGCTGGCAGGGATCGGTGCCAGACGTTATTACAAGGGGATCCAAAATTTATCTTTATGCACCAACCGGCATGAAGACATATGATTCTTCAACAAAGGCATGGTCCAACACCTCAAAGTTCAGTGTGGTTGATAAAAATGGTGCAACAGTGAACATTGTTGATCCATCCGCACACATCAATGCCAATGGCAAAATTGTTTTGTTCTATTTGGTATCAACTGGATCAACAGGTGACCCTGCATCATGTACATCCTATCCTTGTACCAAAAATTTTGGTTCAGCCATTGAAAAGGAAGGAACTGACGGTACTCAATTTGTTGCAGTCGACGGTTACAGGGCATCCATTACATTGAACAATGGCTCTGCATCTGATCCGGATATTTTTTATGATGGCAGCAAGTATTGGCTGTATATTTCGCTGGGTCAAAGCGTTGAGGTTCGCTCATCTGATTTACTTCATGGAGATTATCAAAAGGTAACAACACTGAGCAACAGCATTCTTACCAGTCAAGGGGGAATTCCTGCTGGCTATTATGATCCTGCATCCAAAAAATATTGGACCTATGTTCATTCAGGCGGACCATCGCTGATCAAACAAGGCATCACTGACAACGTAACCACTGCACTTACATCGGTCAATTCAGTAATAACCGGTTCCATCATTGGCAACAGTGCAGCCTCTGTTGCCAGTCCGGGGTTTTCCATCAACACCCTCAATGCAGCATTCAAGGATGCAAAAGGAAGTGGTACTGACAGTGCTGTTGGAACAACAACCGGCGGCAGCGGCGGAACAGGTGGCACCGGAGGTTCTGGTGGTACGGGCGGCACCGGTGGAAGCGGTGGAAGTGGCGGAAGTACAACAACGTTGGATTCATTGCCGAATGCACCGGAAGCGAAAACATGGACGGGTAGATTTGGATTCAAATACAGTTTTGTCAGCAAAACGATTTTCGAAGGCGGATTGGATAATGAGCCCAACCACAGAGTGAAAATTGAAAACATAGGATCAACCAAAAAAGTCAATGTCAGCATGAGTTATACAGGCATCAATGCCGACAGTACTGTTCCTAAATTATCAGGAGGTGGATTTGCATGGTTTCCCAACGGGGGATATATCAATCTAAAACCTGGAGATACTACGGTCGTGCAGGGATGGTCGAGCGGATGGCGAGAGTGCAGCTGTACGCAAACTGGTATCAACAACAAACTGGTCCGGTTTATCTTTTCATATGACTCAACATATTATGGTCCGGATGGTGAACCCGATGGAAGAATCACATTGTCTGACACCATTTATCAACCCATCAAACTTGTGCTGAGAGCACAATCTGATCTTTCAAAAATTGCGGTGCTTCAAACTGGTGCAAAAACACAGACGATCAAGGGAGCCTTTATCATTCCGGGATATATTTTGTCATCCACCAAACTGGAGTCTGTTAGTATCAATACAAACGAATCTACTGTCAGTATCTTCCCTTCAACATCCGGATATATTTCTGAAAAAGATACGTTGGGTAATCGATACATCATGTTCAATATTACAGTGAATGCAAGAAACGATTACCGTGTTCAGGCCAATTTCAGTTCCACCAATTCAAACCTATACATTCCATCTGCAAACATTGTTGTGCCAGATGATCAGTCAGTCAATAATCTAACTGCAACCGTTTTACCATATGGTAAAGCATCATTCACAACAGATTCTGTAACCATGTTTGAATCTGCCACCGGGTATTGGCGGACCGTCTTTTCTGCAGGCGACAGTTCCATTACCGTATTTCCTGGCCAGGAAAATTGGATGGGAAATACCACTGCAGAAAAAAACACCAAAAGATTTTTATCGAAGATTGTAAAATTCAGTGTGGCAACAAGTACTTATGGAAAGAAGCTTTGGGAGTCTGCCATACCTTTTGAATCTTGGGGAGGCGGCGCAAGCAAGGACGGTAAAGTTGTTGCTTACATGATCAACCAAAGAGGGTTTGAAGGCAATTTGCAGGATGATCCCAATGTGGATTGGGTAGGGGTGATTGATGGCACGACGGGAAAGAAATTGTATGGATTGAGAGGAAATATGGCAGCACTCGAGGGACTCGAAATCACTGTGTCTAACAGCGGACAATATTTTGCAACAGGAAGTACAGGTCAGGGACTGCTGACCATGTTCAAACACAATGGCACAAATGCAACCCAACTCTGGTCCAATACCCCAGATGATAAATTGGATATTTCAACCCACTTGGGACAAATAAGAAAAATTGTTTTTTCTGAAGATGACAAATATGTCTATGCGGGATCCGGAGATATGTATTTGAGAAAATTTGAAGTGGCTACCGGAAAATTACTGTGGAAAGCATATATCGGTGGATGGCCATTTGTAAATGGTATTGCAATTGCAAATGGATATATCATCACTGGTACCAAATCCAAAGACAGAACCCTGGTGAGAGACAGCGATGGGAAAGTGATTTATTTTGCCGGCACTTTTGGATTTGATGCACATACAGATTCTGCTTTCAATGGACCCGTAGTGGGATTTGGCAACATGCTTACCGATAACAAAACAGGCAGGGCAATTGCAAAGGTGGGTGGCAACGCTGTGAAACAAACAATATTGGGAGGTGACTTTGTAGTGGCTATTGATAAATACCTTGAAGTATATTCACGATATGGTGGCAGCACACTGGCTGTAAGAACTACTTATCTTGGTACCGGTCCCGGTGAAAATTGCCAATCAGGTTGGATTTCACCAACAGGTGACAGAGTGGTTATAACCGCAAGAGATTTGACCACACCCGGCCAACCTGACATTAGAAAAACGGTAGGCTTTTTCAGATTGTCCAGATCGATCAATAAATTTCCAACATTGGATTCAGTATCATCAAAGACCATGAATATTGGAGACAGCTTGAGATTCAAAGTCACCTATTCAGATTTTGCTGATTACAATGTAACCAATACAGATCTAAAATTAACAGTCACTGCAGATACTTCCAGTGTAAAAGCAATTGTAAGGGGAGATTCTGTAATCGTTTATTCATCTGGATTTACTGGCAATACAAATTTGAACATCTCAGTTGCTGAAAACAGCACAACAGAGAAGTTTGTGGTATCTCAAAAAGTACCCATTAAAATTACATGTACAGAGCCTTCAGCACCTTCTGTTTCAACCACCAGTTTGAGTTACTGCAAAGGTGAAACATCTGCTGCACTTGCAGCAACCGCTCCAACTGGGGCATCTTTAAAATGGTATACTGCTGCTTCAGGAGGAACTTCATCTTCCACAGCACCTGTACCTTCAACTGCTGCTGCAGGAACATCAACCTATTATGTGAGTTCAAATTTGGCAGGATGCGAAAGCTCTTCAAGAGTTTCCATCAGTGTTACGGTCAATGATGTTCCTTCCAAACCAACCGTTTCTGGAGCTGCAAACATTTGTACCGGTGAGACGGTTACGCTGTCATCATCTGCATCCTCCGGTAATGCTTGGTACCTGAATGGAACATTACTGGCAGATTCCACAAGAGATAAACTAACTGTGAAGGCCACAGGCAGTTACAATGTAAAAGTTGTTGCCAACGGTTGTTCGAGTCTGCTCAGCGATACCGCCAAGATCACTGTAAATGCAATACCGGCTAAACCTGTGATCTCAGGAGCATCCGTCGTTTGTTCAGGATCCAGTTTAACACTTGGTTCTTCTGCAACTACAGGTAATCAGTGGTATTTGAATGGAACTGCCATCAAAGATTCCACCAGAGATAAATTGGTTGTTGCTGCCGCAGGAAGTTATACGGTGAAGTCAACGGTCAACAATTGTGCGAGTCCACTGAGCGACGCAAACACTGTTTCAGTTGTGGCAACGCCTGCGAAACCTACTGTTACAAGAGATGCGAACGGTAATTTGGTTTCGAGTGCAAGCGCCGGCAATCAGTGGTACAAAGAAACAACTGCCGTCACGGGCGCAACCAATGCTTCATTCAAACCAACAGAGGCAGGCAATTATAATGTGAAAGTAAGTGTAAGCGGTTGTTCAAGTGCATCTTCTGATAATTACTATTATCTGTCGACTGCAGTTTTCAACACTGGATCATCCAAACAAGTTAAACTCTATCCCAATCCAGTATCCAATCACCTCAATATTGAGTTTGACAGATCTGCTGCAACCCGTGTAAGTGTATTCATATATGATATGAACGGAAGAGAGGTCATGAGGCGCAACAATGTATTGAGTGGAGCCGAATTCAATGTGACAAGATTCGGCAAAGGCTCTTATACCATCAAAATAATGGATGGCAATGGCAGGTTGATCACACAACAAAAATTGGTTAAAAATTAAAACAGTGCCCTTCTTTTGAAGGGCATTTGTTTTATTTGCATATGATGAAATGGGTCTTTATATCGCTTTTATTGCTGGGTTGTACGAAAAGTTCAGGACTGGATGAAGTGGACGATTATTTTAAAAAGTGGAATAGGCTTGGTATCACCGATTATGAATTTACATTGAGGGTGAACTGTTTTTGCACATCAGAGACCGTCGGTCCACATAAAATTTTAGTAAAAAAGAATTCAATCGTTTCTGTGAATGGAATACCATACGACCCCAACACACATTTTTCTGTAAAAACAATTGAGCAGCTGTTCACCTATATTCAAAAAACACTCGCTGAAAAGCCCGTGCAGAAAACACTGGCATTTGATGCTCAGTATTTTTATCCTACTAATGTATACTTTGATATGTCAGAAATGATCGCTGATGAAGAAATTGGGTATATCGTGACTGATTTCAAGCCACTCTGATTACTCGAATTCTAGCTCGTTGACATACATCTCCCACTCTAATCCCAGTTGGCAGAGCTCAGGATAGAGGATGATCTCCACCTCGTTTTGCATAAAAATATGTTCCTCAATGTTTTGCATTCGGCATTTAATCGTAGAATAATAAACAACGAATGAAGCTTTTTGTTCATTGATATTGAAGAACAAATAGGATTTATATAAACGGAATGTATTAGTTGCTGATTATGATGGTTTTATACCCCATATGAACCTTTCCTGATTTGTCCAGTCCACGTGTAATAATTTGGTATGTGCCCAAAGCATCTGATGTTTTGAATGTTAATACGGCACTGCCCCTGAAATCTGATGGTATATCACTCTTTTTGAAAACAAGGTTTCGGAAATCAGGCATGGTTGACAATGCGTTCTTTTGAAATGCGGGCTCAAGCATGGTGCTCTTCTGTAAACCAGTGATGGTAAATGCACGATCGGCATCTGAGATTTTCAAGCTGCCCATATCATTGCGATAGGTCTTGAAATGTACGATTCCATCAAACTCATGATTACCCAGTATGTACTTGCGATACACCACATCAATCGATTTGATCAAGAGGGGGTCATATTCCAGTAGTTCCTTTGTATTGGAATAAGGTATCCCGTCTATAAGTATCAGAGGTTCATTATTGAAGAAATATCTAAATGGGATATTCAGCACCTGTAGGATTGCCAGGTCTTTATTTTTTTTGACGCGCACCTCTGGAATGATCTCCGCAATGACTTCTTCCATGTTGGGGAAACGAACATATTCATCCAGGTAATACCTGATATCAGGCTTGCCATAAAAATCGGTTGTATCTGTTGTTTTGTTTTCAATTGTCCTGTGCAGGTTGGCATAGAATTGCTTGGTAATATTTAAATGCATTAATCTCGATTCAATAGCAGATCTGCTTGCTTCATCCAGTTTCAAACAAGGAAATATTATGGGGGTTTTATTTGATTTTTCCTGAGATTCGAATACGATTCCTTTTTCATTGTTTAGGGTGTGCAAGACAATTTCATTTGTTTCATATTTATAAGGAAAAATGAATTTGACCATTCCTTTGTCATCTGTATTGCCGATGGCAATGGTGGCTGAGCTCCCTTTCAATGCTGCAAGCACAGGCAATTCCGCAACAGGGTTTCCATTTTTTTTGGCAGTGAAAATAAATCCCTTTCCTTCTGTAAAGCTTTCATTGGTTTCGTTGTGTTTGTATTCAGCATTGAAACCACTGACAGCTTGCTCATAGATTGCGTTGAGCTCATCATATTTTATCACCGAGACGTACACATCTTTTATTTCAGTCAGTCCAGTCAGGGATGTTTTTACTTCACTTCTTGGAGTATACGCTTCTTTATCTGTGTAAACATTGACTGAGGATACAGTTTCTTGTTTTTTTCCGGGGGTAAAATTGCAACCGATCGAAGGGGGAATCTTTGGATGAATCACCATGATTGGAAACAATGCCGTTTTTACTGCCATACCAGGGGTATATGCATCCAGGAAATAATAGTCAGATGGGAGGTTGCTTGGGACTGTTATCAGTCCGCGGAATTTATTCCCATTGTGAACCACTTCTGCTTCCGCTTTTTTATTTCCATTTCTGTCAAGCAACTGTACGGTTAAGGTTTTTGAGACAGGTTTCCCATTTTGCATAAGACCGTCAAACCATATGTCTTCACCTGTAATAAAAATCTGCTGATCTCCCCATAACCTGATGCTTGCATCTTGGGCACCGGCTAAAAATGCTGTATTGCATATCAATATGAATATCACCAGACGTCTGATCATGTTACCAAAATGAAGGTTTTACAACTGTACCGCCTGAAAATCGACAATCGATGCAGGTTTTCATTGCCACTCCGAATCCGCCTCCTGTTATCAGGTAAGCAACATTGTAGGATGGGTAATTTTCAGAAAAGTTTCTGCTGCAAAAGCAGTAGGAAATTCATATGCTTCACATACATCGTCCTGATTTTTCGTTGGCCACAGGTTCATGGCTGAATTCATTACAAATATTCTTTTTTCCGTCTGGGTTCCCACTGATACATATCCAACGGCTTTTCTGCTGGCGTCATTTACGCAAACAATATTTGTGGGAAGTTGAGAAGGCTGTGGATCAAAAAGGGTTCCTGTCAGTTCAGTATTTTTTTTCAAAATATTCCAAAATTCATAGGCCTCTTTTGATAGTGTTATCTGTTTAACAAGGATGCTGTATCGAACATAAAGTTTCTCAGATCGAAAAGGTACCGTCGTAATATTTTTATAACTGATTACATCATTGCTGAGCGCAGTGCTGTTGTCAACTATGATATTGGGTGCGGGCGCTGTTTTCCAGCAAATAAATGTTTGCTCATCGGGGGTTCGTGGAACGATCCTGCCATTTACATAATTGTGATATGAATCGAACCATGCATGCCTTTCCCAAGTCTCTTCAAAATTCCATCTGTAATACCTGCTTTTGTTTTTATCATCATGCGTATGTACAAAAACGCTCATTCCCTCTTCCACCTGTTTAAATGTAAGGCTGTCAATGGCAGGTGTTATAGCTGGTTCCTGAAATCCTGTTTGATATATCTTTCCGTCCGTTGTCTGTATTTTCAGAGAAAGTGGCTTGTCCGTGGGCAAATTCAAAATGGATTTGTAAATACCTTTACCCAATTGGGGGACCTGCCATTTCGCACCGTCCTTTGAAATGATTTCTACCTGTGCATTCAATTCTGGGATGCTGTCCTTTCCCTGCAATGTTTTGAGTCTGCTCAAATAAAAAGAATTTTCTGCATTGTTTCCAGCGATCACATCGCCTTCTACTATCAATATAGTAGTATTGGGTTTGGTATCGGGCAGCTCCAAAGGTTTTGTACATCCTGCATACAAAAGCCCCATCATCCATATCACAATCAGGTGTCTCAATTGAATTTCAAATTAAATGTTACAAATGGAATAGGATTTGCAAAAACAGACATCTGGTATCCTTTCACCTGTCTGTTGGTTACTATGAAATATACAGAGTAAGGATTGGATCTGCCAGTGATATTGTAAACACCGAATGTCCATGAACCATGAACTTTTTGTGTCACCTTGTGATTGTTTTCGATGATTACAGACAAATCTGTTCTGAAAAAATCTGGAATCCTGAATGCATTTCTCTCTGAATACAATACACGTTGTGCACCTCCCATGTTGAAAACACCGATTGGATAGGTGATGGGTCTTCCTGTGCTGTACGTAGAGGTGAGTGAAATGCTGAATC
Source organism: Bacteroidota bacterium (assembly GCA_041183265.1). Taxonomy (GTDB): domain Bacteria; phylum Bacteroidota; class Bacteroidia; order Chitinophagales; family Chitinophagaceae; genus Pollutibacter. The sequence continues at coordinate 14,977 of JBEGMC010000089.1, read as the reverse complement.
GTTGAGTGAATCTGTAATTTCCTACCAGACTCGCTATATGCGGCTTGTCAAAGTTGGCGGGGTAAAAATTTCCGCTGTTGATGGTTTCTCCTGCAATGGGATCGTCTACTTTCAGGAAAGTTCTCAGATACGTATAGCTAATCCAGCCATTGAGTTTTCCAACAGGCTTCTTGTATAAAAACTCAATACCGTATGCCTTGCCTTTTGTATTGATCACATCTCTTTCCAATGTATTGTTTAAAATCAGTTTGGCACCGGATTTGTAATCGAGGTAATTGAAATTCTTTTTATAATATGCCTCAATGGATAGTTCATCCCCTTTGTTTCCGGGCTGTGTATAAAATCCAAGCGATACCTGGTGTCCCACCTGTGGCCTGATGAATTGGTCACTTAGTTTCCATATGTCGGTAGGTGAAAGTGCAGTTGTATTGGTGATCATGTGGATATACTGACGCAAGCTGTTGTAGCTCAGCTTCAATGATGTTCTGGGAGTGATAAGATACCTGGCAGATACCCTCAACTCCGGACCATGATAGGTTTGTATTGTTTCACCGTTTTGATATTGTACCGAATCAATCACGGCTGATGATGTTCTGGGTATACCCGGACTGTACTCATATGATTTCTTTGGACCTGCAAATCGATAAAAACTGTAACGCAAGCCGCCTTGCAATTGAATTTTATTGTTCACCCTGTATTGGTCGCCCAAATAAACAGAGGATTCTGTACCCTTTTCCTTTTCAACAAATGTCGATTTGACCAGCGATGCAGGATTGGATGGGGTCAGCGAACCTGGGTCCAGGTTGTATATCATATGTTGGAAGCCAAAATTGATTTCATGTTTATTGTTTGGAATAAATTTGAAATCTGATTTCCCACTGATTTGCTGGATGCCAAATTTCAACAGGAAACCGTCTTTGGGATTGTTGCTGCCATCTACAGAATAATCATACTGATCAATACCCGCGGATAAAACATTGTAGAATTTATCTGTGAAATTATGCTTCCACTTGATCCGAGCATTTTTGTTCTGGTATGCATAGGTAGAATCCTGATTCAGGCGGAATGCATCGCTGCTGATATATCCTGAAACAAACAATTTGTCTTTTTCAGAAAACTCGTGTGTCAGGTTGATCATCAAATCTGCAAAAGACACCTTGCTTTTTTTAAAAGTAACATCCGGCAAGTATTGTAGAAACCAATTGGAATATGTTGCTCTGCCGCCTGCTAAAAAAGTTGTTTTTTCAGAGCCCAAAGGACCTTCCAGGGTGAATTTGCTGGTCAACGGACCTATACCGACCGTTCCTGTAACTTTTTTTGCATTGCCGTCCTTGGTACTTACATCCATGATGGATGAAATTCTTCCTCCCAATCTTTCTGGTATCGCACTTTTATATAATTCCAGTCCACGGATGACTTCAGGATCCACTGCCGAGAAAAATCCAAACAGGTGCGTTGGATTGTAAATCGTCATATCATTCAAGAGAATCAAATTTTGATCAGCAGCACCTCCTCTGACATTGTAGCCTGCAGTCCCTTCACCCACAGATGTTACACCGGGCAATGTTTGCAATGAACGAAGTATATCTGTTTCACCCAACACAGCTGGGATTTGTTTGATCGCTCTTATGTTTAATCGCTCCACACCCATTTGCATTCCTCTTACATTAGATTGTTTTTGCGCCACAATCACTGCGGCTTTCAGACTTCTCACCTCTTCATTCATTTCAATATCCATTCTTCCATTACCCAGGATATTCAATTGTCTCGTTATTTCTTTCATGCCGATGCTGCTCACTTTCAACAGCTGCCTGCCTTTGGGGACTGTTATAGAAAAAAATCCGAATGCATCTGTTGAAACGCCTCCCTGATTTCCATCAATCATAACAGAAGTTGAACTGAGGGGCTCTCCATTTTTTGCATCTCTGATATAACCTGAAATGATGGCAGTGGGGGCATTGTTGTTTTTGGTGCCAATGGTGTATACCTTGTTGTCAACATCAGCCAGTACGATGTCGGCTTTATCGTCTTCTGTTTTCCGGTTCGCTGTTTGATCACCCGTTTGCGTAAAAAAATCTTTCGAGAGAGCTGTAAACACACTGCTTCCTCTTGAAATGATTACTCTTTTGTAGGGATCTTTATAATAGCTCAGTCCGGTGCCATCCAGTAAGTTTTTGAGGATGGTATCCAACGATCCATCTGCTGATCCTATGATCAATCCTTCTGTATGTTTTGTGTCGTATAGGAAACGAACATCAAATTTTTTTTCAAGCACATGAACAAGACTGTCAAATGGTGAAACCTTTTGGGCGTAATCAATCTTTACAATACAAAGCAAGAGCAATATGGAAAATAATTTTTTTACCATCCCTTTGCCTCCATTTCCTGTATCATCAACTTTGATGCTCTGATTGGATCTTTTCTGAAACTCACTCCGTTGTCTTTTAAAACCTTCTTCAAAGCTTTTGCATTTTCTTTTGCTGATGCTAGTATATCTTTTTGTTGCATCACTTGACTGGCTTTCCCTTTTTCAATCAATAAAATATTGTTTTTCAGAACATAAGTATCGGTATTCTTGGTATCAGTATTCAATCTTTTCATCCATTTGACAAGCAGTGTTCTTTTCCCTTCAAAAATCAATTCATAAAATTCACCTGATGGATTATTGAATGTTTTTTTCACGAAGTGATGTTCGTCAACAAAGAATTCATCCAGCATTTCATTGATTAGTCTCAGCTTGAGGAGTCCACGCATATCCCGTACCAACACATAATCATCTTCGCAGTCATAATGCACCTCCATGTTGTGGTACCAGTTTTGTTGGTACTTCACGCTTCCGGCATTTTTGGCAGAAGGGAAAAATGGATCACCCTTGGCGGTATTGAATTGTTTTACATATTCCGCACCGTTGTAGAGCAGGCTGACCGGACCTGTTGTATCAACTGCGGCATCTGCGAACAGGAATGATGGTAAAATATTGATTATCAATAAAATGAGAAGCTTTCGCATGGTCAATATTCCTACAATATATACATTATATATGTCAATCAATCTTTTAGACGTTTATTTTAAACCTGACTTTCGTTAATTTCAATCAAGTGCTTTGAACCATTGAGCAATTCAACAGTCTAACAAATATGCATAAAGCCCCCAAGTCCATTTATATATGTATCTTTTTGACCCTTTTCCTATTTTCATGTCAAAAAGAAGACGATTCATCCAGTACAGCTGAACCATACAGTGCTGCCGTGCCAGATATGTACAAAAAAATTTACGGAGCTACGAGTATCACAGCAGATGCCAACTTCGTTTATGTGAAAACCAACGGTTTGCCTGACCACAAAAGCGTTTATTACAACGCATCCAATGCATTGTATGAGGGTTTCTCCGGAGCCACTTTCAAAGGAACCAATTTCTCCAAAAATCCAAATTCAATCGCTTCTCAAAGTTATACTTTCAAAATTCCCATTACACCTTCAGAAGCTGTAACCAAGGCGGCGACTCCCTTGGGTCCCATTGGTGTTGCATTGAACGGCGTACCATTCTTTAATCAATACGCAGGTCCCAATCAACCACTCACAGGAGAAATCGTAAGTTTTGATCAATATTGGGGACACCCTGCACAAAGAGGTGATTACCATTATCATGTTGAGCCCACCTATCTTACCAAAATAAAATATTCAAAATCTGCATTGTTGGGATTTTTGCTTGATGGGTTTCCGGTGTATGGTCCGGAAGAAAACGGAGTCATGGTAACCAACGACAAGTTGGACGCCTATCATGGACATAAGCATGCCACTACTGAATTTCCGAATGGGATATACCATTATCATATCACGGATGCAGATCCTTATTTGAACGGAAACGGCTTTTATGGTGTTGCGGGTACTGTTACTCAATAATATCTTTTTCTTTTTATTGCTCTCCTTGGGTTGCAATCAATCTCATGTGCCGGTGTTGTACAATCAAACCTTCAATGGACTTGAAGAGGGCGAGTGGAGAAGGTATCATGAGAATGGTATGCTCAAAGAAAAGAGATTTTACAGGCATGGTGTAAAAGTTGGCTTGCTGAAAACATGGTGGGATAATGGGCAGTTGCAGGTATTGTATCGTTTTAAGAACGGAGAATACGACGGCACTTGTTTTGAATGGAATCGAAATGGTGTGATGACCAAAAAAATGCATTATACATTGGGTGTTGAATCAGGGGAACAAAGACAATGGTATGATGACGGCTCAGTAAGATCAAACTATGTGATGGTCCGTGGGAGAAGATTCGGACTGCTTGGAACCAAAAATTGCATCAATGTCAAAGACAGCCTTGATCGTTTTTAGCGTACTCTTTATTTTGGGGTGTAAAACATCTGAGAAAGATGTACTCCCTTATTACAACGATCCATCATTCACTCCTGTGTTCCTGAATGCATCTGATGCAAGCAAGAAAATATCTCACCGCATTGGAAACTTTGTCTTCACTGATCAGCTTGGACGGCCATTTGATGCAGAACTGCTCAACGGAAAGATTCATGTCGCCAACTTCTTTTTTACAGGTTGTGGCAGCATTTGTCCGGGTATGATGCAAAAACTCTCTGCTGTTCAGCAAGCAGTCATGAGTGACAATATCACTTTTCTATCATTCAGTGTTACTCCCTGGTCGGATAGTGTCCCGCGGTTGAAGGCATATGCTGATTTGCACAATATCGATGATCAAAAATGGAAGTTGCTGACAGGAAAAACTTCGGAGATATACCATGTAGCAAGACGATTCTATTTTGCAGAGGAAGCCTTGGGCTTTACCAAAGACAGTACAAATTTTCTACATACAGAACATGTTTTGCTCATCGATGGAAAGAGAAGAATTCGAGGAATTTACAATGGAACAATTCAATTGGATATGAACCAGTTGATCACGGATATCCGTCTGTTGCAATCAGCATCAACAGAGGATTAATGCATATATTTGAGAAATTATTTCAGTGAAGTCATATCGACATCTGCTCGCATTCGTTTTGATGCTGCTGCCTTTTGCGTATGCGGCATATCTTTTTCCTTACCTGCCTTACAGGATTCCTACTCATTTCAATGCATCCGGTGAAGTGGATGCATGGGGGCATAAATCCACTATTTTTCTTTTGCCTTCGATCATGGGAGGTACAAGTATTTTCGTTTATTTTATTTTGATCAATTCAAAAAAATTAGATCCCAAAAGATACGAAAAAACAGATGATGGCGTCTTGAAAAATTTTGCTCTTTACACTGTTTTATTTCTGACTGTATTGAGTATGGTGATTCTTTATGCAATATCACATGTGGGTGTAAAGATTGATAAACTCCTGCTCCCTCTGCTGGGATTGGCCTTTGGTTTGTTCGGGATCTACATGCCAAAGTTGAAGCAGAATTATTTTGCTGGATTGAGACTTCCTTGGACGCTGGACAGCGAGAGGAATTGGAATGCCACACATGCCTTTGCAGGAAAAGTATGGACTGTTGGAGGATTTCTTCAATTTATTTTGGGACTCATCCTAGATGGGGGCATCATGTTTCCTTTGTTCATATCCCTGGTTATTTTGATGGTATTGTTGCCCTCGGTTTATTCTTATTTGTTTTTTAAGAAAGAGAAAGCAGCATGATGAATTTCAGGAAACCAGTGCTGTTTTCAATTGCTCTTTTTCTTCAAATTATTTCTCTTGCTCAAGAGGATAGTATTTACAGAAAGTGGAATCATAAGAAAAATATTTTCACACTCGGGATGTATAAACAACCGGGTAATGACTCAATGGTTGATGTTTGGGATGGATTTGAACGTATACTTGGCATTAAAAAGAAAAGAGAAGAGACAATCTTGTCAAAGCCTCAGATATCCTTTATTCCAAGTGTAGAGTACAGCATCATTACAGGATTGGCGGCTTCCATCAATTCAAATATCGTATTCCCCAAAAAGGTCAACAACGCATCTTTCATCTACTTTGATCTAAAAAGAACAGTCAAAAAGCAAACCATTGTCGAACTGGTTTCAAACATGTGGTTCGCAAACGATCGTTTCAATCTAAGCACAGATTGGAGCATCATGCGTTTCCCACAAAAAGATTTCGGATTGGGGCCTCAATCAACCCTCCAACTTTTTGATCAGCTTAATTATTCTTACTTGAAACTCCATCAGACAGTTTCAAGAAAAATTGCGCGTGATTGGTATGCAGGTATTGGTTTGAGAATGGATTATTTCTGGCGTGTTTCTGATACAACCCTCAGCAACAAGCCGGTTGTTGGATTCAGGGAATATGGTTTCAGTCAGTCATCCCTTTCAAATGGACTCTCATTGAATCTCTTGCATGATACAAGACGAAATGCTGTTTACCCTTTGGCGGGTGAACGTTATTTTCAAATCATTTTGAGAAACAGTTCAACAATATTTGGCAGTTCCTCTCAATGGTCATCACTGATGCTGGATACCAGAAAGTATATTTCATTTCCACGATCCTCCAACAATATTCTAGCATTTTGGTCATACAATGTATTGACATTGGGAGGCAAGCCCCCCTACCTGGTACTGCCTCACACTGCTGTTGATCCCTTCAAGAATACAGGCAGGGGGTATATTCAAGGCAGGTACAGGGGCAGAAGTATGTTGATGCAGGAAATGGAGTACCGCTTCGCTATAACCGAAAATGGATTTTTAGGAGGAGTAGTATATGGAAATGTTCAATCTGTTGCCAACGCAGGATCAAACCGGTTTTCATCCATGATTCCCGGATATGGTGTTGGCATTAGAATCAAGTACAACAAGAAATCCAATACCAATATTGCATTGGATTATGCATGGGGGAAAGATGGTTCCCGGGGATTCTTTATGAATTTGGGAGAAGTTTTTTGATGAATGCTTTTCAGTTGGCCATTGCATACAGATCAACAGTATTTTTTTTCGTGTCGATCATGATTTTTTGAGGATGCAATGCATTCAATTTTTTATCAATGGTGAGATCCAGTGAGTACGTTTTTCTATCATATCGCATGATAGACCCACTCAGCACATCAATGCCCCAACCGAGCAGGTTGCCGAAATTCAGGATGCTTATAACATTGAATGATTTATCCAACGTAAACACGCGGGTCTGATAACCATCCAATTTCATTTCCATCAATGCGTCATTGATATTTCTTTTCATGGGAAAACTGCAAGGGGTCTTGCAAATTTCCAGTCCGTCTTTGTATATGATAGCACCTGAAGGATTTGAGTTGAACTGAATGGTATCTCTTGTGCCGGTAAACAGTGTTGCACAACTTGTGCATGATATCATGACAATGAGAAAGAGTGTTAGATTTTTCATAAAAGGGTGAATGGTAATCAATGTGCCGGCAAAATTCTGTGATTTTTAATTAATTTCAACACATACAATTCAATTGCATGAAAAATATTTCACTGATTTTCGCTTTCATATTTTTTACCGGATTTTATTCTTTGCACGCTCAATCTGTTGATGAGATTGTCAACAAACACATTGAAGCAATCGGCGGTAAACAACTCCTCTCATCCTTGCAGTCAGTCAGAATGGAAAATAAAATGGAAGTGATGGGAAATGAAGCCACCACTTTTGTTACGATCCTCAATGGGAAATGTTACAAAACCGAAAGTGAAATCATGGGGTCCAAGTTGATTCAAGTTGTAAAGGAGAATGGGGGATGGATGGTAAATCCAATGGGTGGCGGGTCTGAGCCACAAGATATTCCTGAGGAGGCTGCTAAACAGGCACAAAATAACTTGTACATCGTTCCTTTGTTGAATTATGGTGAAAGAGGTATGCAACTGGTTTTGGAAGGAAAGGAAGCTGTCAACAATGCGGAAGCGTTCAAGTTCAAGGTTACCAACAAGGATGGAAATACTTACACGCTTTTCATCGATGCGACAAATTATTATTTGGTTAAATCAATCCAGACCGTTGAAGTGATGGGTCAAACACTGACCAATACAGTGACGTATTCAGATTTCAAGAAGTTGGAAAATGGATGGGTGTTGGCATACACGACCAACCAAGATACCGGTGGCATATTTCAGGTCAAAACCATCCTTTCAAAAGTGGAAGTCAATCCAACGATCGACCCTACCATATTTGAGAAGAAGCAATAGCCTAGAGCACTTTAACAACTTCATCATAAGGGACTCTCATTCGCTCGCCCCAAATACCCTTTTCAGTTCCCTTGCCCACTGAAACAATCATCCCAATTTCTGCTTGGCGTGGTAGTCCGAGGGCCTTTCTTGCCCTGACCTGGTCAAATCCTTCCATGGGGCATGACTCATAACCCTCTGCGGCGATCGACAGCATAAATGTTTGTGCAGCAAGTGCACATGATTTATGTACAACAATTCTGGTTCCATCTACACCTGCCATTCTGGTCATGGGTCTGAACAGAGATATGGCATTGGATACAATCCATCTCAGCACACCCATCAATCCAAACCAATCGTTCGCATAGGCAAAAGGAACGATTTTGGTATAATAATTCAACATGCGTTTTTGGTATTTGTCTGGGATGCCATCTTTGATTTCGGATGCAATATTTTTTTTATGCCATTCCACTCGTTGCCTCCACAAATCTCTTCTCGTTACAAAAGCGATCATGTGCGAAGCAGTCTTTGCAGTATTTTGATTGAGGCATAGAGGGGTGAATTTGTTCAATTGATCTCTGGATTTGATCCAATAAAATTCCCACAATTGCATATTGCTGCTGTTCGGCGATAGGATGGCTCTTTCAAGACTTCTTTGAATGACCTCATCGGGAACCTGTATGGTTTGATCATAAGAGCGGTTGGATCTTCTTTTCAATATGATTTCCTGAAATGAATCTGAAAGCGTTTGCTCCATCTTATATATTTGAATAGGTTAAACCAGGATGAACATAAAAAAAGGTTGTTCTCTTGAACAACCTTTTTAAAAAATTATTTGTGCAGATCAAATCGATCCAATTCCATGACTTTGTTCCATGCGGCAGCAAAATCATGTATGAACTTTTCTTTGCCATCTGCACATGCATATACTTCTGCAATGGCTCGGAGTTCGCTGTTGGAACCAAAAATCAGATCAGCACGTGTGGCAGTCCATTTTACTTTTCCAGAACTGCGGTCCTTCCCTTCGTAGCAACCATCTGCATTGGGCTCCCATTTTGTTTGCAGGTCAAGCAAATGTTTGAAAAAGTCGTTGCTGAGTACGCCGGGGTTCTGGGTGAAGACACCATGCTTAGAATTATCATAATTGGTATCAAGCACTCTCATCCCACCGATCAGTGCAGTCATTTCAGGAGCAGATAAAGTGAGGAGTTGTGCCTTGTCAACCAACATTTCTTCGGAATGTGCTGTATGTTTTTTCTTGATATAATTTCTGAAACCATCAGCGGCAGGCTCCAATACACCGAACGATTCAACATCTGTTTGATCCTGTGATGCATCTGTTCTTCCTGCACGGAATGGAACCTTTATATCTACGCCACCGTCCTTTGCTGCTTTTTCAATTGCTGCACATCCGCCCAATACAATCAGGTCGGCCAGTGAAACTTTTTTATCTCCTGATGATTGGTTGAAGGCAGCTTGTATGGCTTCTAATGCATCGAGCACTTTCGAAAGTTGAGCAGGATTGTTGGCCTCCCAATATTTCTGGGGTGCCAGTCTGATGCGTGCGCCATTGGCACCGCCTCTTTTGTCGGATCCTCTGAAAGTAGACGCAGAAGCCCATGCGGTTGAAACAAGTTGAGCAACAGTTAAACCTGCATCCAATATTTTTTTCTTGAGAGATGCGATATCTTGATCGTCGATCATTTTATAATTGGCAGCGGGAACCGGATCTTGCCAGATCAATTCTTCTGCGGGAACTTCTGGTCCCAGGTATCTGGAACGTGGACCCATATCGCGGTGGGTCAATTTGAACCAGGCGCGGGCAAATGCATCAGCAAACTGATCCGGGTTCTCGTAAAATCTTCTGGAAATTTTCTCATAAGCCGGATCCATTCTCAGTGCAATATCAGTTGTCAGCATGGTGGGAGCATGTTTGATGCTTTCCACATGCGCATCAGGAACGGTGCCTGCACCTCCGCCATTTTTTGGTTTCCACTGTTGTGCACCAGCTGGACTCTTGGTCAGTTCCCATTCGAATCCGAATAAATTCTCAAAATAGTTGTTGCTCCATTGGGTGGGAGTAGTTGTCCAGGCACCTTCCAGTCCACTTGTAATGGTATACTGTGCATTGCCTGTTCCAAATGTATTTTTCCATCCGGTCGCTTGCTCCTCAATCGAAGCAGCTGCAGGTTCCTTCCCAACATACTTCCCTGGATCTGCTGCACCATGCGTTTTTCCAAATGTATGTCCACCCGCTATCAATGCAACCGTTTCCTCATCATTCATGGCCATTCTTCCAAATGTTTCACGGATGTCTCTGGCAGCTGCAATGGGGTCTGGATTACCATTGGGACCCTCAGGATTTACATATATCAATCCCATTTGCACTGCGGCCAATGGATTTTCCAAATCTCTGTCACCTGTATAGCGGTTATCCCCCAACCATTCTCTCTCTGATCCCCAGTATACATCTTCTTCTGGTTCCCAGAGATCTTCTCTTCCGCCACCGAATCCGAATGTTTTGAATCCCATGGATTCCAACGCACAGTTACCTGCGAGGATCATGAGATCGGCCCATGATAATTTTTTGCCGTATTTCTGTTTTACTGGCCAGAGCAACAATCTTGCTTTGTCCAAATTTGTATTGTCGGGCCAGCTGTTGAGCGGTGCAAAACGCAAGGTTCCTTTACCGCCTCCACCACGACCATCGGCAATTCTATAGGTACCAGCACTGTGCCACGCCATGCGGATGATAAAGGGACCATAATGTCCGTAATCTGCAGGCCACCATTCTTGTGATGTGGTAAGTGCATGAATGATATCTTTTTTTACCTCTGCAAGATTGAGTGAATTGAACTCTTTTGCATAATTGAAAGATTCACCCATTGGGTTGGACAAGGATGAATGTTGTCTGAGGATGTTCAACTTCAATTGATTCGGCCACCAATCGCGGTTTCTTGTGCCGCTGCCTGCAGGTTGCTTGATTGCGCCACCATGAAAGGGGCATTTTGCTTCACCATTGTTGGAAGCATGTGGATGCGGATTGTTTCCCATGATTACATTCAATTTTTAGGTCGGTAAAATTATGTGATTGATCACAACTTTTATGCAATACTGATCACAAGTTTCTGAATTCGTAATGTGTAAACCTGTAATATGTTTCACATTACTGACATTAAACAATTTTACATGCAAAAGGTTCTGTAAATCGACCTTTATTTGAGTGTCGCGATCGGTGCGGGATCCATGTCGGAATACACCAGGTTCTCACCTGCCATTCCCCAGATAAAGCTGTAATGACTGGTGCCACAACCGAAGTGCATGCTCCAGGGTGCAGAAATAACTGCTTCATGGTTGGCAACCACCAAGTGTCTGGTTGACTCTGGCTCTCCCATAAAGTGAAAAATGCGGTGATCCGTTGCAAGATCAAAGTAAAAATAAACTTCCATTCTTCTGGTATGGGTATGAGGCGGAACAGAGTTCCAAACGGAACCTTCATGCATGGATGTGAGTCCCATGACCAACTGACAACTCCTGATTCCTTCCAGATGAATGTATTTGTATACTGTTCGCTTGTTTGCTGTTTCGGCGGCTCCCAAATCAACCGGTTGTGCTTGCTCTTTTTTGCAAACTGCAGCGGGGTATGTCTGATGGGCAGGGGAAGAAAGAAAATAATACAAGGCAGGTTGCGAGCTGTTCTTTGAATGGAATGAAACAGATTGCACGCCTTTGCCCAAATAGAGGCAATCCATTTTTGAAAGTTCATATGATTGACCATCAGCTTCAATCATTCCATCTCCACCCACGTTGATGATGCCCATTTCTCTTCTTTCCAAAAAGTAATCTGCACGGAGTTCAGCTGGATTGGACAGTGCTACGTGTTTGTCAACCGGCATCACACCACCAATGATCATGCGATCGTAATGGGAGTACGTAAGTTGGAGACTGTTTTTTTGAAAAAGCTGTTCAATCAAAAAACGTGTCCTCAATTCCGATGTGCCGAGTTGAAGTGTTTCAGTGGGACTCTCTGCGAATCTTACTTGCATGCAAATTATTTTTTAGTTGAAAATTGCAACAGCGCAGCAACGAGTTCCTCTGCTGCCTGTAAATTTTGAAATGTATTTGGAAGCCTCCTGTGATGAATGTATTCATTGTAGATCCAGGGATCTCCAACTGCGATGACATGTCCTTTGCCATGTTTTGCATACGCAACAATCGTTTCAGTTCCATTGCCTGCTACCGCAGTTGCATTGCCGGAAAGTTTCAAGGCACTGACATCCTTCATGAATATATTCAATCCAGTACTGAAAATTATATTGCCATTCAAAGGGTATACTTTCCCCATTTCATAATTGGTCCCCTTCACCATGTTCACCGATTGGTGCGTGAATGCAATCCCAAATTGATTTGCGAGGATATTGAAATGGTCGATGTCGCAGTTCAAACTGTCATTTGCCATCAACAATAAAACGCCTCCTTTTTTCACCCAAGCGGCAATCGTTTTTGCATCACCCTCGTTCATATAGTTTGGACGCGGATTGTCTTTCGTGTGATCGGGGTCAACGATTATATATATGGATGCAGACTTCAGTTCAATCTTTGATGGGGCAGTATAAATTGTATTTAATGATGCGCCTTTTTGGGTAAAAATTTTTGCCAGCTCTCCAAATCCGCCATCAGAAAAGTCATTCCAAGTATAATGCCAGTGCACATCATTTCCGGCTGCATTTTTTTTGGTTTCATGATTGTAATATGCATCCAATAAGACAACAGGCTGTGCTTCTGTCATCCACACTGCAAAAAAAGTAAAACATGTGATCAGAACGCGTTTCATCAAATCGGAATTTTTACAGCCTGTCTTGCCAACAACTTCCAGCTTCCTTTATTTTTTTGAAAAATCAACAGGACTTTCAGTTTTACTTCACCCAATACCCCATCATTGTTTGTTTTGGCGTAGAGGGTATGGCGGACGATAGCAGTATTGTCTACCTGGTCAATTGTTTGATCAGTCAGATCCATTGTAACAAAAACAGATTTCCCGCTGATCAGCGTTGCAACAAATGCATCCTGGTTCTCGATCAGTCCGTTGGAATGCCCATAGCTCAGGTGAGAGGAGGAAATCGCGCGCAGTTTCGCTTCATTTCCACTGAGCAATGCCTCGCGCAGTTGCAGGACTGCCTGCTCGATGCCGTTGTTCTTTGATTGTGCGTTTACACCGTTTCCCAAAAGCAATTGAGATGCAATGATCAGTAAACCAACTATTTTTCTCATGGTATTAATTTTTAAGTACCCAGTTTTTAAATCTGTGGAGGGCCTCCAGATAATAATAATCTGCGTAGGTGAGTGGCACATCCACTTCTGAATTTGCAGGCAGGTGTCCGACGCTGTGTTTCAATAAAAATCCACCGTTTTCACCGACGGCTGCACAATAGGCAGGGGAGGAAAGTGTTTTGATGATGGAAGCACTTTTGTTGATATAATCAATGCTTTCATTTCCTTTTGTAAACTGTGCAAGTTCAAGGAGTCCGGATGCAAGAATGGCAGAAGCTGAAGCATCCCTCAGTGTATTCGGAATATCGGGCGTATTGAAATCCCAATACATGATATAATCTTTCGGCATGTTGGGATGATTGAATAAAAATTTCGCTATGTTTCTTGCATGATCAAGGTAGCGCTGATCTTTTGTGAAGCGATACATCATGACAAATCCGTAGAATCCCCATGCTTGTCCGCGCGACCACGCTGATGCATCGTTGTAGCCCTGGTGATTTTTACCGGCAATCAATTTTCCCGTTTCTAAATCATAGTCAAGTACATGGAAGGCGCTGTAGTCGGAGCGGTAATGGTTAGCGATGGTGCTGTTGGCGTGGTTGATGGCAATTTCCCTGAATTTGGGATCGCCTCCATTTTGTGATACCCACATCAGGAGTTCAAGGTTCATCATGTTGTCGATGATAACCGGACAATTGAAGTTTTTATTCTTGTTCCAGCTTTGGATGGATTTGATCGACGGACGATAACGTGTGATCAGAGACATGGCAGCCGTATCGATGGTGGTCTTGTCCATCGGACGTTTGAACAGTCGGTATGCATGGCCGAATGGATTGAACATCATAAAGCCCAGGTCATGGTTGCCCGTGTAATGTTTCATCGGTTCCTGCAGGTCAAGTCGCTTTTGTGCAATGCGCAGTATTTCCTTGTCATTGGTATGTTCGTACACATAGAGCAGACTTGCCGGGAAAAATCCGCTGCACCACCAGTTGGATTTGCTGACTTCCACCACACCCGTTTTGTTGTTCAGGGTTTTGGGCATCATGGTATCCGGAACATTGGTTTCCAGCACCTTCAATTGCCTGGCAGCAAATTGAAATTGTTTTTCGATGATACCGGACATTTCTTTGTAGGAATATTGTCCAAACGCTGTGCTGATAAGCATTGATGCTGCAATCAGCAGCTTGGTTGCATGTAAATGTTTCATTGGCAATTAATTACTACTCTAGTTACTAAATATTTTTAAAATAATTTAATTTTTATTTGTTTACCTCCTTCATTTTTTTGAGTTGAAGAGCTACTTTAAACAAATGATTAATGCTTGCAAACTGAGTAAACTGTATAAATTCTCCAAACAGTGTTAAATGTATTTTTAAATCGAGAATTAAGCTTTATTCTCTCTTAGCAATTGCAATATTTTATCCAGCTTGTCAACTTCAATTTTACTCAATTGGCGTTGGATTTCTTCAATTTCTTCCTTCGCGGCAATATTGACTTGGTAATCATGCAGGGCCTGCTCCCTGTCTCTTTGGTTTTGCCTGTTTTGACTCATCATGATGATGGGAGCTGCATAGGCAGATTGTGTTGAAAATATCAAGTTCAGTA
>JBEGMC010000088.1:0-11334 GCA_041183265.1 Bacteroidota bacterium | reverse complement strand
GAGGACAATCGCAGTGGGCAAATCAATATCACCCCCAAAACGGAACAGGGTATCCGCAAACGTTCATTGGACGAGATTTTCGGCAAGCTGAAAAAAGGGAAGAAGGGCAATCATACTACTTTCAAAAGCGGACAAGGAGATGAAGTAAATCCAGAGACACGCCCTTTTCAATTTGGTGATGTGTTGGAGCAAATCGATTTTGTCAGCTCGATCAGAAATTCACAAATCAATACGGGTATTGAAAATTTCAACCTGAGGGAAGAAGATCTGGAAATCCGTGAAACCGATTTCAAAACCCAGACCTCCACAGTGCTGATGATCGATATCTCACACTCCATGATTCTTTACGGGGAGGACAGGATCACGCCTGCAAAGAAGGTGGCGATGGCATTGAGTGAACTGATCAAAACAAAATACCCAAAAGACACGCTTGATATTGTTGTGTTTGGAAACGATGCCTGGACGATAGAAATCAAAGACTTGCCGTATTTGCAAGTGGGGCCCTATCATACCAATACCGTCGCGGGACTTGAATTGGCGATGGATATTCTGCGCAGGAGGAAAAATCCCAATAAACAGATTTTCATGATCACTGATGGGAAGCCAACATGTCTCAAAGAAGGAAAAAAATATTATAAAAATGCATTTGGACTCGATAGAAAAATCACCAACAAGTGTCTGAACCTTGCTGCCCAATGCAAGAAGCTGAAAATACTGATCACGACTTTCATGATCACCAGCGATCCATATTTGCAAAGCTTCGTGCGTGCTTTCACAGAAAGCAACAACGGACGCGCATTTTATGCCTCGCTTGATCAACTCGGAAGTTTTGTATTTGATGATTTTGAAAAAGGAAAAAAACGCCGGGTGTATTAAAAAACAATTACAACCACTACAACAATTTCAACTTTAACATGATCAACATAAAAACCCTAAAAGACCTCAAATCCTCTGGCTATCAAACCAAATCCATCAAAGAAGAGATGCGAGACAACCTGATTCGCAAAATGCAGGATGGCGAGGAAAGGTTTCCTGGTATAGTAGGATATGAGGATACAGTTATTCCAGACACGGAGAGAGCGATTTTGTCAAGACACAATATGCTTTTCTTAGGGTTACGCGGACAAGCAAAGACGCGTATGGCAAGACAAATGATCGAATTGCTGGATGAGTATATCCCATATATAGACGGCAGCGATATTCATGACGATCCGTTCAGCCCCATTTCATCTTATGGGATATCTATGCTGCAGGAAAAAGGGGATGATACCCCCATTGCATGGTTGCACCGCAGTGAGCGATATGGTGAAAAACTTGCCACACCTGATGTTTCTGTAGCTGACTTGATTGGTGATATTGATCCCGTAAAAGCAGCCAACCTGAAATTGAATTTCTCGGATGAGCGAGTCCTGCATTATGGTATTATCCCAAGAAGCAATCGATGCATTTTTGTGATCAATGAATTGCCTGATTTGCAGGCAAGGATTCAGGTGGCACTCTTCAATATTCTTCAGGAAGGAGATATTCAAATCCGTGGATTCAAATTGCGATTGCCACTGGATATTGTATTTGTATTTACCGCGAATCCAGAAGATTATACCAATCGCGGATCCATCGTTACACCATTGAAGGACCGTATTGAAAGCCAGATTCTCACGCATTATCCGAAGTCAATCGAAGCTGCATTGACGATAACCGAACAAGAAGCAAATGTTCATCCTGTTCAAGATAAGTTGATTGAAAAAAGTGATTTGATTGCACGCATCATTGAACAAATTGCTTTTGAAGCACGCTCCAGCGAATATGTTGATCAAAAAAGTGGAGTTTCAGCGCGACTCACCATCGCTGCAATGGAAAATGCTTATAGTGCTGCAGAGCGGAGGGCATTGATCAATAAGGAGAAAAGCACGCAGATTTGGATGAGTGATTTACAGGGAATCATTCCAGCCATCACAGGTAAGATTGAATTGGTCTATGAAGGTGAGCAGGAAGGTCCTTATCAGGTCAGTGTAAACTTGCTCGAAAAATCCATCAGAACCATCTTTACCCAATATTTTCCCGATCCGGAAGAATTCAAAAAGAAACGCAAGCAAGAGAGCCAGGTTGAGAGTCCATACAAGAAAATCACGCTCTGGTTTGATCAAGGCAACAGCATCAATATGCTTTTTCATTTGAAAGACAACGATCGATTGAAACTATTGAATGGTGTAGATGGACTGTCTGACTTGATGCTAAAGTATTATCCCAAGGCAGCCTCCAAACACAAAGCACTCTTGATGGAATTCGTTCTCTACGGACTGAGTGCCTACTCGTTGATCAGCAAGAAAGTGCTTTCTGAAAAAATTGAGTTCAGGGATTTAATGGGCGCGATGTTTTCTAGTGAAGAGTTGTAGTGGTTGTAGTAGTTGTAGTTGTTGTAGTGGTTAAAAACAATTACAACCATTACAACAACTACAACAATTACAACAATCTTTATTTTAAAGTTTCCAAGCTTCTCATATATTCCACCAACAACACAGCTTGTCTGATTTCCATGAACATCTGGCGTTGGTTGTTGGACAAGTTATCTGCTTTGTTTGCCATCAGATCTTGAACGGCTTGTTGCAATTCAGCAACACTCATGTCGCCAAGGTATGCGTAGTAGGCAAGTTGCTCATTCAAATCTTTTTTCAATGATGCAGCTACCTTATCGGCGAGTTTTTTATCTCCTGCACGAATGGCAGCCTCCAAAAACTGTGTACTTGCAGTATTGTGTATGTTTTGCCTGCTGATCAGTGCGTAAGGGAAGTTTTCCTGCAACATGTTTTTGTCGCAGATATTCAATAATTCAATTGCTTTTTCTTTTTGTCCCTCGATGATCAATTGATTGGCAGTCTCTGCGTAAGCCTGACGAATACCAATCAAATGTCTTCTGTTTTCCTCGTCAAAATATACTCCCTTCACATGAGCATTTCCAAATGCGAATTTGTTTTTCAACACATTATAAGAAGCCTTGGCATTCAGCATATTCTGACCAACCATCGGAACAAGTTGATAAACCTGTCCGGTTACACGTAAATTGGTCGCGAATCCAAGTTCACCAAATGGTGAGGTGAAACAGATAGGTCTGCTCCATTTATTTGCTGCAATGATGTTGAGCACAGCGAGGTCGTTTTTCATGAGGATATCCTTCGGTATATCAAATCTGATCTCAGAAAGCACACTGTCGCTTGGTTCTGCGATGCCATTTTTTCTTACAACTTCGGCATCAACTGGCACACTCACTTTCTTCACCGGCAAATAGTTCATCATGGTGCCATCCTGCATTTGCAATTGATTCGCAGGGTCATCAGATCCTACAAAATCATGCATGAGGCTGTAGAGATCAACATACCTGTTTTGGTCGGAAACACCCGGACGATCATAGAAGCGAACGTAATCGCGCTTGCCGCCTTCGATTTGTTCGGCTGACCAAATCACGTCAATAGGGGCGCTGTTGTTGAGCTTGTAGCGCAATTGATTGATGTACCAGTCGATTCCCAGCAACGAATAGTTGATCACACGAATATCTTTTCTGATGCCCTCTACTTCCTGTGCATACCACAACGGATAGGTATCGTTGTCGCCAAATGAAAACAAGATGGCGTTGGGAGGGCAACTCTCCAAATAATTTTTCGCAAGGTCTCTGGCAGTTTGTTTCTTGCTTCTGTCATGGTCATCCCACTCTTCAGCAGCCATGATGGTTGGAACTGCAAGCAGACAAATCAATGCAGCTGAGGCGTTCGCAACTGACTGCCCAGTAAATTTCGCAAACCAATCTTTGATTTGCATTACACCCAATCCAATCCAAATTGCAAAAGCATAGAACGAGCCTACATAAGCATAGTCACGCTCACGCGGCTGGTTGCCGGCCTGGTTCAAATAAAACACAATGGCCAATCCCGTGAAAAAGAACAACAGGAAGGAAACAAAAGAACCTTTCTTGTCTTTGTTATATTGGTAAAAAATTCCAAGCAAGCCAAGGATGAATGGCAGTGCATATAGTTTGTTGTTCGCCTTGTTGTTTTGAATGCTGGATGGAAGCTTGCTTTGATCTTTCAATGCCGCATTGTCAACTGCCTTGATGCCAGTGATGCTGTTACCATCGCGCACGTTCCCAAATCCCTGCAAGTCATTTTGTTTTCCAATAAAGTTCCAGCCAAAATACCTGAGGTACATCCAGCCAATCTGATAGCTCAATGCCCAGCTGATGTTGTGTGCCATGGTTGGTTTTTCACCATCTTCCAGATTCAGCCAACGCTGATAGAAAGTCGCGTGCCCTTGGTCATTGCTCGCATCCCAAACACGTGGCAACAGCATTTTGTCTTCTGCGTCGTAAACAGGGATTTGTTCTTTGCCAACCGCAAGGTATTTGTCTTTACCCTTCACGTATTTCATTTCACCTTCTTCATAATCTACAGGCTTTGCTGTGAACACCTGTCCATACAGCAATGGAAAATCTCCATATTGTTCACGTCCAAGGTATCCCTCCAAGCTCATCGGATTGTCAACATTGTACATGTCAATGGAAGGATTCGCAGCAGAACGAATCAACGTAGTCAGGTAGGTAGAATACCCCAAGAGCATAAAAGCAAAAGACCACATGGAAAGCTTCAGGAAATAAGGATTTCTTTTCAACGCTGGGAGTCCGTAGGAAGCTGCAGCATATGCGCCACCGAGAATGATGATCAGTTTCAAAATGCTTGTCCCACTGGAGCCGCTTGACACAAAAGGATAGAGGATTGAGAGGGTGAACAATGCCAACCAGATACCGAATTGTGTGGTGGTGATTTTAGATGATTGAGAAATTTTGATACCGAAATATATCAACGCAATCAATGCAACAAAATAGGTTGCGAATCCACTGAAGAATGGGAGTCCCAATGAGTTTACAAAGAAAATATCAAACTGTCCGGCTGATTTGATGGTGTATTGAATCACTACTTTTTGGGTAACGCCAGTGATGATGCAACCAATGATGAAAGCCCAGAAAGTTCCCCATTTGGTGACTTTGTATCGCTTGTAATAATATACCATTACGATAGCGGGGATGGTCAGCAGGTTCAGCAAGTGTACTCCAATGGAGAGTCCCATCATGAAGAAGATCAGGATGATCCATTTATCAGCACCAGGCTGATCAGCCGCATGTTCCCATTTCAGCATCATCCAGAATACCAGGGCGGTGAAGAAAGAAGAGAGTGCGTATACCTCACCTTCAACAGCGCTGTACCAGAAAGAATCAGAAAATGTATATGCCAAGGCGCCTACAACGCCAGCTGACATGATGGTAAAGATCTGGTTGCCGCTAAGTACTTCGTTCGATTTTTGGACGATTTTTCTCGCGAAGTGGGTGATGGTCCAGAAGAGGAACATGATTGTGAATCCACTCGCCAGGGCACTCATGATATTGACCGATTTCGCGGCAGTCAAAGGATCGTCACCATGGATGATGATGAATAAACGTCCCAAGATCACAAACAATGGTGCTCCCGGAGGATGTGGGATCTGCAGTTTGAAGCAGGAGCTCACGAATTCACCGCAATCCCAGAGACTACCGCCTGCTTCTGCAGTTAAAATATATACTGAGCAAGCGATGACCGTCACGATCCACCCTACGATATTGTTGATCTTGTTGAAAGCGTTCATTTTCTTTTATTTAAGGAGACAAATATAAAGAAACAACCGTCAACGGTTAACCGTTAACTGTTAACTGATTTGTGCATAAATCATTTTGAAAAACTGTAAAAACCTCTTACTTTTGCCGACCCGTTTAACGGAGTGGATTGAACTCGTAGCTCAGTTGGTAGAGCAATACACTTTTAATGTATGGGCCCTGGGTTCGAGTCCCAGCGGGTTCACCCTGAAAGCCGGCATTCGCCGGCTTCTTTATTTATTACCTTTGAGCCATGTTCTCGAATAAAACAATTTTAATTACTGGGGGTACCGATGGCATCGGACGATCTCTGGTTTTGCAGTACCTGCACCTTGGGGCCAATGTGGTGACCTGTGGAAGGGATCAGCAGAAGATTTTGGCTTTGGAAGCAGATGCTCCCATGGGTAAATTATGTGTATTGAATGCAGATGTGAGCAATGAAAAGGACTGTGAGCGTTTGGTGAATCATGCAGTGAAAATGTTCGGCGGGATAGATGTATTGATCAATAATGCAGGAATTTCCATGAGGGGATTGATGGAAGAGGGTGGTGCGGGAATCATTCCGGTAGTTAAAAAAGTGATGGATGTCAATTTTAATGGGGTGTTGTATTGTACAACCTATGCTTTACCTTATTTGATAAAATCAAAAGGGGTAATCGTGGGCATTTCATCGATTGCCGGCTACCGGGGACTCCCTGGCAGGAGTGGATACTCTGCATCGAAATTTGCATTGCAGGGATATCTCGAATCTATAAAGACTGAATTGGTCGACAAGGGTGTACATGTGATGTGGGTGAGTCCAGGGTTCACTGCGTCTAATATCAGGAATGTCGCACTCAATCACAAAGGAGAAAAACAAGGCGAATCGCCTTTGAAAGAATCACAACTCATGGATGCAGATACATGTGCAAAAATTATCATTGATGCCGTTGCAAAAAGAAAGCGTACAGTGGTGATGACGTTCCAGGGTAAGCAAACAGTGTTCTTGAATAAATTTTTTCCAGCACTTGCAGACAAGTTGGTGAGAAAATTCTTTTTTAAGAATGGTAAATTGATAAAATAAATCATGAGCCTCTACTTACACAAAATTCTCCCCATCATTTTGCTGCCCTCAGGATTCATCATCGTTTTGATCCTGATTGGATTGCTCAAACGAAAGCCAATCTTGGTATGGCTTTCATTGATTTTACTTTATCTCTTTGCAACACCTATTGTATCAGATGCCATATTCAGGTATGTTGAAAAAGGAAACGCAATTAAAAGTGTGAGCAGTATTCCCCAAGCCGATGCCATTGTGGTATTGGGCGGGACATTCAGTTATGTGAAAACAGAAACAGGAGGAAAATATGAATGGTATGATGCAGATCGTTTTTTCGGAGGAGTTGAATTGTACAAGTCCGGAAAAGCAAATCAATTGATTTTCACAGGAGCAAAAATGCCATGGGCAGAAAAAGATCAGGAGACGGAAGGGGAGGCATTGAAAAAATATGCAGTTGCATTTGGGGTCCCTGATACCGCTATAAAAATATCCGGACTCGTTACAACTACTGAAGATGAATCAAAGGAGGTTAGAAAATTACTGCCTCAAACAAATAAAATTATACTTGTGACGTCTGCATATCACATGCCACGTTCAAAATCACTTTTTGAACGACAAGGATTTGAAGTCACCACTTATCCGGTCGATTCAAAGGTCTCGTTTGAAGCAACAACTATTTTAGATTATTTACCCAACGCTGAGAGTTTTAGAAACTCCGAAACCGCCATCAGGGAGTTGATTGGGAGAGCGTTTTATGCTCTGTTTTAAAAACTGCAAGTTGTAAGTTATAGGTTATAGGTTGTAAGTTGAATACAGGTTTAACATTGATTGAGTTTTATTATTTACATAACTTTGATCAGTTGTATTAACCTACAACTTATAACTTACAACTCACAACTGTCAACCGTCAAATGTTAACATGCCTTTACTCACCCTCACCTCCGACTTCGGCATTGCAGATCCCATGGTGGGAGCGGTGAAAGGAGAGATACTCAAGGTGAACGAGGGCTTCAACATCCTAGACATCACACATGAAATTGCCCCTTTTAATTTCATGCAGGCAGCCTACCTCTGCAAATCCATTTTTCGAAATTACCCTTCCGAGAGTTTTCACCTGATTCTGGTGAATTTATACGATGCTCCTGTGGAACATGTTTTGTTGGTAAAACATGCCGGACAATTCATTGGAATTCCCGATAACGGATTGATAACCATGATATTGGATGAGTTTCCACAAGAGGTTGTCAAGTTGGCTGTCTCTTCCCCCAAAAACCCAAAAATCGGCGAACTGGTTCAGGTATGGATAGAAGCTTTTTCTGCAATTTCCAGCGGAAAATCGCTCGATCAGATTGGGCAAAAAACTCAGGACCTGGTTCAGCGATCACGCATGAAAGCATATATTTCCTCGCAATATATTGAGGGACAAGTACTTATGATTGATCGGTTCAATAATATATTGGTGAATATCACCATACATGAGTTTGAAGAAGCCCGAAAAGGCCGGAAGTTCAAGATTGTTCTGTTGAGGGATGCCTTTATTGAGGAAATTTCGTCCACTTATGCAGATGTTCCAGAGGGTGAAAAGCTGGCCAGATTCAACGAATCCGGATATCTGGAAATCGCCATCAACAAGGGTTTCGCCGCCCCACTCTTCGGTTTAGGAGAATACGGGCAATCAAGCAGCCAACAGAAGCGACAGTATTATCAAACGATTAAGGTCTTCTTTGAATAGACCCCGATAATTAGTTGACAATTGACGGTTGACTGTTAACGGTTAACTGTTAACCGTCAACTCACTTCTAGCCACCCCCACGTATTTTGCTCAAATAATTTGCCAAATCACAATATTTGGGGTACTTTAGCATCGTCTAACCATTACACCTTTTAAACCCATTAATGCGTGCATAACAGGTTAAATATCAATATTATATTCTTAGGGTTTGATAGGTTATTTCTCACAATTTCAAAGCATTCTTGTCACGAATCCCATACCATGAATTACTAAGTGAATTCTTGCGGCATTGCTTTGGTTTTTTTGAGGAAAAATAATTGTCATTTTTCGGACTGTGACCGAAGTGGCGAAGCCATACAAAAAAATAGCCAAGTTAACAGTTGACTGTTAACAGTTAACTTGCATCTAGTTATAAAAATTAAACAAAACAAATTATAATCGTGCCAACCGTCAACCGTCAACCGTCAACTGTTAAAACGTATTTCTTTAAGCAAATCTTTTTAATTGCTTTTTTCTTTGCTTTAGCAGCAAACTCTTTTTCCCAACTTCCTGCCGACATGCGCAACATCAAGGCAAGTCAGATTTCTGATCAGCAATTGCAGCAGATTGCCCAGCAGTTTCAGTCAAGCGGAATGTCAGAGGCTGAGTTGATGCAGCAACTGCAGTCACGCGGATTGCCGGAAACTGAGATAACTGCTTTGGTTACCAGGATTAAAGGTTTGACAGGAGGGGCAGCAGCAAATGAAGGTGGAACCGAGGCTGCAACTGGTGCAAAACGAACTTTTAAGGGCGAGATGACCGTTTTCAAAGCCCCTGAAGTTAAATCTAAGGTCTTCGGAACAGAACTGTTCAGTGGGGCCAATCCCATGTTCGTGCCAAACCTGAAGATAGCAACGCCCAAATCATATATCATCGGACCAGAAGATGAATTGCAGTTGGATGTTTATGGTAATAACATTTCGAGTCAGAAGTTGATCGTATCAGCAGATGGGTTGGTAAATGTGAAATATGCGGGTCCGGTGAATCTCAGCGGACTCACCATTGAACAAGCTGGAAATATCATCAAGTCAAGACTCCTGAAATACTATCCCGCTCTTTCTTCCGGTGCAACCAAATTACAGTT
Source organism: Bacteroidota bacterium (assembly GCA_041183265.1). GTDB lineage: Bacteria > Bacteroidota > Bacteroidia > Chitinophagales > Chitinophagaceae > Pollutibacter. The sequence goes on along the minus strand of JBEGMC010000088.1, from coordinate 1,769 downwards.
AACGCTGGGCTCAGTAAGAAGCATCCAGGTATCTGTAATTGGAGCTGTGAAAAAGCCGGGGACTGTAACACTTCCATCCATCGCAACATTGTTCAATGCACTCTATGCTTCAGGTGGTCCACTGGAAAATGGTTCTTTCAGAAACATTGAATTAATCAGAAATAACAAAGTATTGGTCGTAGCAGACTTGTATGATTTTATCGTGCGAGGAGACCAAAAGTCAAATTTATCCCTCCAGGACAATGATGTGATCAAAGTTCCATTTGCAAGTATTCAGGTTAATTTGGATGGAGGTCTTAACCGTTCTGGTATCTTTGAGATGAAACCCAATGAGACACTGCAGCAAGCATTAGAATTTGCTGGTGGATTCAAGAGCAATGCTTTCAAGGGGGCAGTATCTGGAACTAGATTTACCGATATAGAGAAAAAAATCATTGATATAAAAAGTGACAACTACGAGATCTTCAAACTCCAAAACGGTGACTCACTTTTTGTTGATGCAGTAACTGAAAAGTTTGAAAACAGGGTCAGCATCACTGGTGCAGTTTTTAAACCCGGGGCTTACTCATTGGAGCAAGGGGCGGACCTTAGGAGTCTCATAAGCAAGGCACAGGGATTGAAAGATGATGCATTTACAGGAAGAGCTAATCTTGTTAGAAAGTCATTGGATCTTAAGAAAGAATACAAAGGAATCAACCTGAAAAATATTATAAGCGGGGCTGAAAAATTTATGCTTCAAAAAGAAGATAGCATACATATAGTATCCAGTGTTGAATTGAGAGATATTAAGCGGGTTCAACTGAATGGTCCAGTCATCAATCCGGGTGAATTTATTTACGAAGATTCTTTGACCTTACAGGCACTGATTCTCCAAGCCGGTGGATTTCAGGAAAACGCTGAGCTGTCTTCTATCGAAATCGGAAGAAGAAAATCCAATATTGACCCAACCGTTCCAGGAGTGCATACCAGTGATATCATTATAGTGAATACCAAACTCGAGTTGTCAAAAATTGGTGAAGATGTTTATCTGCAGCCATATGATGTAGTAAGCATCAAAACAGACCCATCGAAACTGAAACAGTTATCAGTGAAGGTCAGTGGTGAGGTTAAATTTGCTTCGAACTATACATTGGAAAATCCCAATGAAAGAATCAGCAGCATCATCCGCCGGGCAGGAGGATTATTGCCATATGCTGACATTGAAGGTGTGAAGTTGGTTCGCAGAAAAGATGTGGTTGATACTGCATTGTTGAAGCGATTGTCCAATGCGAGTACCTCATTGAAATCGCGCATCAAAAAAGACTCTCTCAAAACAGATGAATCTTTAGCCGGAGCAGTCGGCGAGGTTGCAGTTGATCTGAAAAGAGCCATTGAAAGACCAGGATCAGTAGCTGATCTATCACTCAAGGATGGTGATGAGTTGATCATTCCACGATATGTCAACACAGTCGAAGTACAGGGAGAAGTATTGAAGCCATTGACTGTACAGTTTTCAGAGGGTAGCGGACTGGGAAGTTATGTGTCAGCTGCCGGCGGGTTCACCAAAAACGCTATTCGCAACAGGGCATTTGTGGTATACCCCAATGGACGATCTGCAAAAACAACTAATTTTCTGGGCATGCGCTTTTATCCAAAAGTAAAAGCCGGCTCAACTGTGTACGTCCCATTAAAACCTGAACAAAAAGGCTTTGATCCGGGTAAACTTGGTGTATTAATTTCTGCACTAACCTCTTTGAGCACAGTATTTGTATTGCTATTTAGATAGTAAT
>JBEGMC010000087.1:0-4193 GCA_041183265.1 Bacteroidota bacterium | reverse complement strand
TGATTTAAAACCCTAACAACCCATCAACAAATGCTTTCCTATCAAACACCATCAAATCCTCTGCTTTTTCGCCGACACCGATGAATTTGACAGGTATGTTGAATTGGTTGGAAATGGCAAGGACAATACCGCCTTTTGCCGTCCCATCCAATTTTGTAATCGCCAATGCGGATACATCTGTTGCAACGGAAAAATGTTTCGCTTGCTCAATCGCATTTTGTCCGGTTGTTCCATCCAGCACCAGCAACGTTTCATGTGGGGCATCCGGAATCACTTTCTGAATCACGCGCTTGATCTTGCTCAACTCTTCCATCAGGTGTGCCTTGTTATGCAATCGTCCTGCTGTATCTATCAATACAATATCCACTCCCCTTGCAACAGCGCTGTTCACCGCATCAAAAGCAACAGATGCCGGGTCCGATCCCATTTCTTTTTTGACAATGGGAACACCGGCGCGCTCACTCCATATGGTCAGCTGGTCAACTGCAGCAGCCCTGAAAGTATCTGCTGCACCAAGCAGGACTGATTTGCCGGCATTTTTAAAATTGGTGGCGAGTTTCCCGATGGTAGTGGTTTTACCAACACCGTTGACACCGACGACGAGCATCACAAATGGTTTTTTATTTTCTGGGAGTTCAAATTTTTTGAGTGTGTCGGATGCATCTTCCACGAGGATGTTGCGGATCTCATCTTTCAGCATTTGATGCAACTCATCCGTGCCCATATATTTATCTCTGGCTACGCGGGCTTCAATTTTCTCTATGATTTGTACCGTTGTATCAACACCCACATCTGCTGTGATCAATGCCTCCTCCAGTTGATCCAGGACTTCTTCATCCACCTGTGATTTTCCGGCAATGGCCTTGGTGATTTTGGAAAAGAATCCCTCACGGGTTTTTTCCAAACCCTTTTCGAGCTGTTCCTTTTCCTTTTTGCCGAATAGCTTATCAAAAAATCCCATAACGATATTGCTATTAAAACAAAAGCTGTCCCGAAAAGTTATACGGAACAGCTTTTGACAATGAATTCAAATGCATTTATTGAGCCAAGAACTCTTTTACCTTGTCCTTGTGAACGATGACTTCTTTGAAAGTGTAGGCGCCAGTCTTTGGACTTCTTACAGCCTTGATCACTTTTGTCCAGTTCTTTGCTTCAGCAGAAGCCTTGGCGTCTTTAATCTTCGCGTTCTTTGATGCTGCCTTTGCCATGGTTATTTAATTTCTTTGTGAACAGTATATTTTTTCAGGATGGGGTTGTATTTCTTCAACTCCAAACGCTCTGGTGTATTTTTCTTGTTCTTGGTGGTAATGTAACGGCTGGTACCAGCTTGACCAGTTGTTTTGTGCTCTGTGCACTCGAGAATTACCTGAACCCTGTTTCCTTTCTTAGCCATTTCTTAAAATTGATACGATTAAATAGATGCTCCCTGAGCCCTCATTTCCTTTACAACACTGTAGAGTCCGTTTTTGTTGATGGTACGGATTGCTTCAGAAGAAAGCTTCAACGTGATCCATCTGTCTTCCTCAGCGAGGAAGAAACGCTTGGTCTGCAGGTTGGGCAGAAAACGGCGCTTGGTTTTGATATTGGAATGCGAAACCTTGTTTCCTGTTATTGGGCGTTTTCCTGTAACCTGACATACTCGTGCCATAATCTCAAATTTTGGGAGGGCGAAATTACACAAATCTTTGTTTTGGGCCAAATTTTTGTTGTCGGTTGACAGTTAACGGTTAACAGTCAACGGTCAACTGTTAACTGGTTAAATATCAATCGCTTCGCCATAGGCAGCGGCAACGGCTTCTTTTACAGCCTCACTCATGGTGGGGTGCGGATGGATGGCGTTGAGGATCTCATGGTTCGTGGTCTCCAGCTTGCGGGCCACCACCACTTCAGCGATCATTTCCGTTACTCCAGCACCGATCATGTGCGCGCCGAGGAATTCACCGTATTTGGCGTCAAAAATGACCTTTACAAAACCATCTGTATTACCTGCTGCACTTGCCTTACCGGAGGCCATGAACGGAAATTTGCCCACTTTCACCTCGTATCCTGCTTCCTTGGCTGCTTTTTCGGTGTAACCAACTGAAGCAATTTCAGGTGAACAATAGGTGCAACCCGGGATATTGTTATAGTCAATGGCATCTGGCTTGTGGTGATATTTCTTTTCGAGAAACCCGATGCTTTCCGCAGCATTGATACCTTCTTTGCCAGCAACGTGCGCCAATGCTTGTCCGGGTGAACAATCCCCTATCGCATAAATCCCAGCTACGGAAGTTTGCTGTTGCTTGTCCACCACAATTCTACCCTTTTCAACTTTGATACCATTCTCTTCGAGTCCGATGTTTTCAATATTGGGGGCAATACCCACTGCACTGAGCACGATATCTGCTTCCAATATAGATTCACCTGAAGCGTTTTTTACATGCGCTTTGACCCCTGATCCTGCTGTATCTACCTTGGTCACTTCACTGGATGTAAGGATATTGATTCCCTTTTTCTTCAACTGCTTCTCCAATTCTTTGCTGATGTCCTCATCTTCCACCGGCACAATCCTGGGCATGAATTCAACGATGCTAACTTTTGTTCCCATTGAATTGTAAAAGTCAGCAAACTCAACACCAATCGCACCGCTTCCTACTACAATCATGGACTTGGGTTGCTGCGGCAACACCATAGCTTCGCGGTAGCCAATGATCTTCTTCCCGTCCTGCGGAAGGTTGGGAAGCTGGCGGCTTCTTGCACCGGTTGCAATGATGATGTATTTTCCTTCTACAATTTGTTTTTTCCCATCAGCAGCTGTCACTTCAATCTTCCCCTTGCCTGCAATTTTTCCATAGCCCATGATGACATCAATCTTGTTCTTCTTCATCAGAAACTGAACACCTTTGCTCATCTTATCGGCCACGCCACGGCTGCGCTTCACCACTGCAGCAAAATCATGCTCCACATTGCTTGCCTTGATACCATAATCAGCACTGTGTTTCAAGTAGTCATATACCTGGGCGCTTTTCAAAAGGGCCTTGGTAGGAATACATCCCCAGTTCAAACAAACGCCACCGAGACTTTCCTTTTCAATGATAGCGACTTTGAAACCGAGTTGAGACGCTCTGATGGCAGCAGGATAGCCACCGGGACCGCTTCCTAATACTAGTACATCGTATGCCATGGTAATTGTTTTAATATTGAGGGGCAAAATTACTCCTAATGGGCGAAACGACAAAAAGGCCCGGCTGGAGGGATTTCAAAAAAAAGCTACCTTAGAAACGTGGTACAGAAAAAGAAAATCAACTTTGAGTTGTTCAATGAGAATGCAGCACCCGGCGTTGCTTCCAAAAATGCTTCACTCAAAAAATCAATCATCAAAAAGATTGACAGAAAGCAACATTGCACCATCACCGAATTGAGCAAGGAACTCAATCTCAGCGTACCAAAAACCACCACGCTGATCACTTCACTGGCTGAAGATGGTTTCGTCTGTGATGAAGGCAAACTGGATTCCACGGGTGGAAGAAAAGCAAGCATATTCGGACTCACTGCTGATGCTTGTCATTTTGTAGGAGTTGCCATCAGCAGATACCATATTGATTTTGGGGTGATGGACTTCAAACGCGGAATCAAAATTCCATTCCGACAGGTTGCATATAAATTCGAGAACAGCAAGGAATCACTGACAACCCTGGTTGAAGCAATCAAAGCATTTTTACAGAGCCTCGAGCAGGAGAAATTGAACATCGCTGGACTCGGAATCTCCATGCCAGGAAGGATCAATCCCCAAAATGGAAAATCGCTCAACTACTTCAATTTTACAGAGGAACCCCTGAATGATTTGCTGCAAAGGGAATTTGATATGCCTGTTTTCATAGAAAACGATTCGCGTGCAATGGTCTTTGCAGAGATGAATGCCGATGATGTTTCCAATGAAAAAAATCTGGTTTTCATCAACCTTGATTATGGCATTGGCATTGGGATCATCATTGATGGAAAAACATACTATGGGAAATCCGGTTACAGCGGTGAGCTCGGTCACATCCCGCTGTTCGACAATGAAATCATTTGCATCTGCGGAAAAAAAGGTTGTTTTGAAACAGAGGCATCCGGATTTGCACTCAAGAGAAAATTCAAAGAGAAATTGAAAAGCGGATCCAGCTCATCGGTTCTGAAAAATAAAAAAATAGACGATATCACCCTTCCTGATA
>JBEGMC010000086.1:0-4674 GCA_041183265.1 Bacteroidota bacterium | reverse complement strand
TTTCTCTTGCCTCTTTGCTGCGCAGGTATGTTACACCGGCTGCCCATAATTCCTGGGTACCCATGGGAGGATCCCATTCACCCTGTTCGTCGATTGTATCAATGCGATTGCAATCCAAAAGATGTTTCAAAAGATATTGATACAAATGCGGGCGATTGACCAGCGCATCCCAATCCATTTGAGATGCGTAAAAAACACCTTGATGTTCAATATAAACCTGATCGCCTTTTTTGTAAAGTTTCATGATTAAATATATTTAATTAATATATCTTTTCAGCGCTAAAATTTTATGGTTTAATTTAAATTACAAAAGATAAAAATCAAAATGGCAAAAGCAAACTTCGAATTGGTGAGTCCATACGTGATCATCACGGGTGGGGCCAGTGGCATTGGACTCTCCATGGTCAAGATTTTTCACGACCAAGGTGCCATTGTAGATGTATTCGACATGCAGAAACCTTCGGCAGAGACATTGAATCAATTGTCTATAAATGACGAGACGGTTCAGTTTCATGAAGTGGACATCACCCATGCCAAAGCCGTCAAAGAATTGGTTTCACTGATTTCTATCAAAAGAGGCATTGGCATTCTGATCAACAATGCAGGCATTGCGCATATTGGCAATGCCATGAACACATCTGAAGATGATTTTCAGAAAATTTTCAATGTCAATGTTAAGGGCGCATTCAATTGCATGCAAGCGGTTCTTCCCTTCATGGAAGAAATGGGACAGGGATTGATCATCAACATGGCATCCATTGCTGCAACCATTGGAATACCCGATCGCTTCGCATACAGCATGAGCAAGGGAGCAATCGTATCCATGACACTCAGCGTAGCAAAAGATTTTATCAAAAAAGGTATTCGCTGCAACTGTATTTCACCTGCCCGAGTTCATACTCCGTTCGTAGATGGTTTTATCAGCAAACATTATCTCGGCAAGGAAGAAGAAATGTTTGCAAAGCTCTCCGCAAGTCAGCCTATTGGTAGAATGGCAACTCCGGATGAAATTGCACAACTCGCCTTTTATCTCTGCAGCAAGCAAGCATCCTTCATTACAGGCACAGACATACCCATTGATGGCGGATTTACAAGATTAAACAATTGATGATATGAAAATATTCAGGTACGACAGATCAGGATCAGTAGGATTGGGAATGATCGATCAGCAGGGTAAAAAAATTGATATCTCAGGGTATTACAACGATTTCAACAGAAATTTTTTTGAACTCGGAGGCACATCGCACCTTTCTGAGTGGATCATTCTTCATGCGAATGAGTGTGAGGAGATCAAAAATGACATTCAATACCTTCCTTGCATTGCAGATCCATCCAAAATTATTTGCGTGGGACTCAACTATGCAAAACACGCTCGAGAGAGCAATATGGAAATTCCCAAAGAACCTGTTCTCTTTTTCAAAAGCACAACTGCCATATGCGGACCCAATGATCCGGTCATCATTCCAAAGAATTCATTCAAAACGGATTGGGAAGTTGAATTGGCCATCGTGATTGGCAAAAAAGCCAGCTACGTTTCAGAAGCAGATGCCATGAACTTCATTGCAGGCTATTGCCTGCACAACGACTACAGCGAACGAGCATTTCAATTGGAGAGAGGCGGACAATGGGTGAAGGGAAAAAGCTGCGATCATTTTGCGCCGCTGGGTCCCTACTTTGTTTCAAAAGATGAAATAAAAAATCCAAATATCCTCCATTTGTGGTTGGATGTAAATGGGAAAAGGATGCAAGACTCCAATACATCAGACATGATTTATCAGGTGCCGTTTTTGGTGCACTATATCTCGCAGTTCATGACATTGCTTCCAGGAGATATCATCAGCACAGGGACTCCGGAAGGTGTTGGCATGGGCCAAAAACCCACGCCTCAATATTTGAAACCGGGCGATACTATTCATTTGGGCATTGAAGGATTGGGAGAACAAATCCAAACAGCAATCGCACATGCGGATTGATGCACACCAGCATTTTTGGAGGTACCATCCCCATACACATGGATGGATCAATGATGAGATGGCAGTCATCAGGAAAGATTTTCTTCCAGAAGACCTTTTGCCCATGCTTAAAACACATCAGATAGACGGATGCATTGCGGTCCAAGCTGACGAAAGCAGAGCCGAAAATGAAATGCTGCTTTCATTGGCTGAACAGTACCCATTCATCAAAGGAGTTGTTGGCTGGGCAGATTTGCAATCTGCCAAATTCAATGAAGAAATCGAATCTTATTCGCATCTCAAAAAACTCGTTGGCTTCAGATGTATCATGCAGGGAAAAGAGGATAAGCTGTACCTGAAAAACGACACTTTCATTCAAAACGTTGCCTTGCTTGCAAAGGTGAATTACACATACGACTTGTTGATTTATCATGATCAACTTCCAAGTCTCATTCAATTTGTTGAACAATTGCCTGACAACAAACTCATACTTGACCACATCGGCAAACCGAATATCCGACAACATGACTTTCGTTCATGGAAAGAAAACATCATAGAAATCGCCCAACATCCACATATCTATTGTAAATTAAGCGGAATGATTACCGAGGCAGATTACAAACAATGGAAATACGAGGACATTCTACCCTACATGGATGCCGTTGGTGAGGCCTTTGGAATTGACAGAATTTGTTTCGGATCGGACTGGCCCGTTTGTCTCGTTGCAGGCAGCTATGAACGCATGATACACGTTGCAGAAAAATGGTCGTCGCAGTTGTCAGCAAATGAACGTGAAAAGATTTTTGGAAAGAATACCATCAAATTTTACAATCTCTGATATGGATCTAGGTTTAAAAGATAAAGTTATTATTGTAACAGGCGGAGCCAAAGGCATTGGCGAGGGCATCACCAAATTGCTGGCAAAGGAAGGTGCATTTCCAGTCATCATAGGAAGAAATGAAAAGGACAATCAATCACTGATAGAGGAAATAGGCACAGGCTTTCAAGTAAAGGCCGAGCTGAGCAATCCCCAGGAATGTAAAAATGCAGTTGATAAAATATTGCAAGTATTCAAAAGAATAGATGGTGTCATCAACAATGCCGGCATCAATGATGGCATATCATTGGAACATGGAACCTACGAGGGTTTTATGCAGTCTTTGCACAACAATGTCGTTCATTATTACCTGATTGTGCAAGCGGCGCTGCCTGCACTGATTGAATCCAGAGGATCCATCGTAAACATCAGTTCAAAGGTGGCTGAAACGGGACAAGGCGGAACGTCGGGATATGCTGCAGCCAACGGAGCCAGAAATGCACTTACCAGAGAATGGGCAGTTGAACTGTTGAAATATGGGATTCGCGTGAATGCAGTCATTGTTGCTGAATGTTACACACCTCTGTATGACAAGTGGATCAAAACGCTGGAACATCCAGATGAAACACTTAAAAAAATTACTGCAAGAATTCCATTGGAAAAAAGAATGACAACAGCAGAGGAAATTGCAAATACTGCCTTGTTTCTCCTTTCAGAAAAATCATCTCATACAACAGGTCAGCTGATTCATGTAGACGGAGGGTATGTTCACCTCGACAGAGCTGCGCTTGCGTAAAATAGGAATATGAATAAAACACAAAACCATTACCGACTACCCTTTATACTTGTATCTAGCTTATTTTTTCTATGGGGCATTGCAAACAACCTGAACGGAATCCTGATTCCCCATCTCAGAAAAGCATTGCAACTGACCAATATGCAGTCCACTTTCGTCGATACTGCTGTTTATCTCGCCTATTTTTCTGCAGCCATTCCAGCAGGAATGATTTTGAAAAAATTCGGGTATAAAAAAGGAATCATCACAGGACTGATTGTGTTCAGCATCGGAGCCTTCATGTTTATTCCTGCTGCAAATATGAGAGCATACAATATTTTCCTATTGGGACTTTTCATCATCGGCTGCGGTTTGACCATCCTTGAAACCGCTGCAAATCCGTATGCGTCCAAACTGGGTGATCCCGCAACAGCAACATCAAGACTAACGCTGGCACAATCTTTCAACGGACTGGCAGTATTCATCGCCCCTGTCATTGGCACAATTTTTATACTCTCAGGAAAAGAATTCAGCACTGTTGAACTTGCAGCCATGTCTGAGGCTGATCAATTATCCTACCTGACAACTGAAGCAGCTTCCGTGAAAATGCCCTACCTCGCGCTGGGAATTTTCCTTTTGGCCATCGCAGTGTTGTTTTTGGTGAATAATTTTCCCGAGCTGAAAGAGGATGAAGGCGGTGAAGACGAGGGAAGTCTCGCGAGTGCCCTCCAACACAAACACCTTGTTTGGGCTGTGATTGCCCAGTTCTTCTATGTGGGTGCACAGGTATGTGTTACGAGTTTTTTTATCCGAGCGGCTATTGCAGGAGGAGGCGTTAATGAGAAAACAGCAGGTTATTATTTGAGTGTGTATGGAATATTGTTCATGGTGGGACGTTTTGCAGGCTCAGCGATCATGCGTGTGGTTGCACCCAATAAATTATTATCCATGTATGCCGTTATGTGCATAGCATTGAGCATTGTTGCCATCAAAACAGATGGGCAATATGTTGTCTTGGCACTTGGGGGACTCGGATTTTTCATGTCCATCATGTTTCCGACTATTTTTTCACTCGGCATTGCCGGACTCAAATCGAATACCAAACCTGCATCCTCATTGCTTGTGATGTC